>CAITXW010000450.1 GCA_903896425.1 uncultured beta proteobacterium
AAGTGTTCGAGATCGTGAAGGACCTCAACATCAAGGAAAAAGTCACCTTCCTGCTGGCGGAACAGAACACCAACATGGCGCTGAAGTACGCCGACTACGGCTACATCATGGAATCGGGCCGCGTCGTGATGGACGGCGCCGCCAACGATCTGGCCAATAACGAGGACGTCAAGGAGTTCTACCTGGGCGTCGGTGGCGGTGAACGCAAGAGCTTCAAGGACGTCAAGAGTTACAAGCGCCGCAAACGCTGGCTCGCCTGATTTTTTTTTCACCCAACGGTTTGGCACGGCAGCACGGACTGCCTCAAAGGAAGAAAGATATGTCTGACTATTTCGATGCGTTGGAGACGCGCGACAGCGCCACCCGTGAAGCCGCTTTGATGGCGGCTTTGCCGGGTCAAGTCGCCCATGCCAAAAAATCTTCCCCAGCCTTGCAGCAAATCCTGAAAGACGTTGACCCTGCCAGCGTCAGTAGCCGCCAGGCGCTGGCCGGTCTGCCGGTGACACGCAAGCACGAGTTACTGGAACGCCAGCAAGCGGGTCGTGCCAATGGCGGCGCGGATGTCTTCGGCGGTTTCGCCGCGGTTGGCTACGGCGCGCAGATGCCGCGCATTTTTTCCAGCCCGGGACCGATTTATGAACCCGAGGGCGCAGCCAAAGATTACTGGCGCATGGCACGCGCCATCTTCGCTACCGGCTTTCGCCCGGGTGAACTGATCCACAACTGCTTCAGCTACCACTTCGTGCCCGCCGGCTCGATGATGGAATCGGGCGCCCATGCACTGGGCTGTACCGTGTTTGCCGGCGGTACCGGCCAGACCGAACAGCAAGTCCAGACCATGGCCGAACTGCGGCCGGCCGGCTACATCGGCACGCCGAGTTTTCTCAAGATCATTCTGGACAAAGCCGCCGAGATGGGCGTGGCACTGCCCAGCGTCACCAAGGCCATGTTCGGCGGCGAAGCCTTTCCGCCCTCGCTGCGCGACTGGTTTGCCGAGCGCGGTGTTGCCGGCTACCAGTGCTATGCCACGGCCGACGTCGGCTCCATTGCCTACGAGACCGCAGCGCGTGAAGGACTGGTGATCGACGAGGGTGTGATCGTCGAAATCGTGCGCCCGGGCACGGGTGACCCGGTCGCGCCAGGCGAGGTCGGTGAAGTCGTGGTGACGACACTGAACAGCTGTTACCCGCTGATCCGCTTTGGCACCGGCGACCTCTCGGCTGTTCTGCCAGGTCCCTGCCCAACCGGGCGCACCAACGTGCGCATCAAGGGCTGGATGGGGCGCGCCGACCAGACCACCAAAATCCGCGGCATGTTTGTGCATCCGGGCCAGGTCGCCGACATCGTCAAACGCTTCCCCGAAGTGGCACGTGCACGCCTGGTCGTCACCGGCGCCATGGCCAACGACACCATGACACTCAAGGTCGAGACCGCCTGCGGTGGCCCGGATGCGCTGGCCACCAAAATCGGCGAAGCCATCCGCGACATCACCAAACTGCGCGGCGCGGTTGAGTTTCTGCTGCCGGGAAGTCTGCCCAATGACGGCAAGGTGATCGAGGACGCTCGCAGCTATAGCTGAGCCGTATCCTGGCAATTACCCGCAAAGCACAGCGGGTATTGCGGTTTGGGTTACTGTGGACAGCCACAACCCACCAAGAGCCGCACCATGAAACTCAAACACCTCCTGCTGCCGGCAGCGCTGCTGCTGGCGGGCAGCAACGCAATGGCGGCACTGGCCGTGGGCGCAGCAGCACCGGACTTCACAACCGATGCCGCGCGCGCCGGGCAGCCATTCAAATTTTCAATGTCCGAGACCTTGAAAAAGGGGCCGGTCGTGCTGTACTTCTACCCGAAAGCCTTTACCAGCGGCTGCACGGTCGAGGCGCACAACTTTGCCGAAGCCACGCCGAAGTTCAATGCGCTGGGCGCCACCGTCGTCGGCGTCTCGAACGACGACATCGAAACCCTGAAAAAATTCTCGGTCGAAGCCTGCCGCGACAAGTTTGCCGTAGCGGCTGACTACGGCGCGCGCATCATGAAGCAATACGACGCCGCTCTGTGGGTCAAGCCCGATATGGCAGACCGCATTTCCTACGTCATCAGCCCGCAGGGCAAGGTGCTCTACGTGTTCTCCAGCCTGAGCCCGGACCAGCACGTCGAGAACACGCTCAAGGCCGTCCAGACCTGGCGCGCCAGTACACCGCAATGAAGCGCAGACCGGCACCGGCAGCGGAAGCTCAGACGGGTTCGCGGTACTGGTCTTCCGTCAACTTGGCCTGCGCCGCCGCGAGACGCGCAATCGGCACGCGCGGTCCTGAGCAGGAAACGTAGTTGAGCTTGATGTAGTGGCAGAAGTGGATCGAGCCCGGATGCCCGCCGTGCTCGCCGCAGATCCCAACCTTCAGGTCCGGATTGGTCTCGCGACCCTGCTTGACCGCCATCTTCATCAACTGGCCGACACCCTTGATGTCGAGCACTTCAAACGGGTTGTCTTCCAGAATGCCGGTCTCGTTGTAGAAAGGCAGGAATTTGTTCTCCGCATCCTCGCGGCTGAAGGAGAACGTGGCCTGGCTCAGGTCGTTGGTGCCAAACGAGAAGAACTCGGCAATCTCGGCCATGCGCCCGGAGCGCATGCAGGCGCGCACCACTTCGAGCATGGAGCCGAACTTGAACTGGACGTTGATGCCGTGCGTGGCTTTGACCTCCTGTCGGATGCGCTGCACATAGCTGTGGATGCGTTTGAGCTCCTCCACCGTCGCTACTTGCGGCACCATGATCTCGGGGTAGATCTCCAACCCTTCCTTGGCGCACAGCGCGGCGGCTTCCAGAATGGCGCGGATCTGCATCGAGTAGATCTCGGGGTAGGTGATGCCCAGGCGCACACCACGATGACCGAGCATCGGATTCACTTCAGACAGGGCGCGCACCTTCTTCAGGATCTTCTCCTTGCGCTCGATCACGTCTTCTTCCAGGTGCGAGTCCTTGAAGGTGTGCAAACCGTCCATCAGCTTGGTCAGGCCGTCGGCATATTGCTGATACAACTTGGGGTTAAGCAGTTTGAGCGTGTCGGGCAATTCTTCCAGGCCCTTGATCGTGTCGCGCAACTGGTGCAGGTGGGCGATTTCGAGTTCAAGCTGAGCGGCGGTCGGCAGGAACTCGTGCATCGGCGGATCAAGCAGGCGCACCGTCACCGGCAGGCCCTTCATGGCTTTGAAGATGCCCTTGAAGTCGGAACGCTGAATTGGCAGCAGGCGCTCGAGCGCCGCCTGGCGCTCCTCCAGCGTCTCGGCAAGGATCATCTCCTGCACGATCGGCAAACGGTCGGTGCTGTTGAACATGCGCTCGGTGCGGCACAGACCAATGCCCATGGCGCCGAACTCGCGTGCGCGCTGCGCATCTTCGGGCGTGTCGGCATTGCCCATCACCTTGAGCGTAGCGACCTCGTCCGCCCAGGCCAGCAGCGTGTTCATTTCCTCGGAAAACTCAGCCTCCACCGTCGGCACCTCACCGGCATAGACGTGGCCACTGCCGCCGTCGATGGTGATGACGTCCCCTTCCTGCAAGGTGGTATCGCCAATCTGGGCACTGCGCAACATGTCGTTGATGACGATCTGTTCGCAGCCCGACACGCAAGGCTTGCCCATGCCGCGCGCCACCACCGCCGCGTGCGAGGTCTTGCCGCCGCGGCTGGTCAGAATGCCTTGCGCCTGGAAGAAGCCGTGAATGTCTTCGGGCTTGGTCTCCTCGCGCACCAGGATGATTTTTTCGCCGGCGCGCCCGCGCGCTTCGGCCGTATCGGCGTCGAAAACAATCTTGCCCGATGCCGCGCCAGGCGAGGCGGCCAGGCCCTGCGCCAGCGACTTGCCGTGAAAATTGGGCGCCAGTTGCGGCACCAGCAGTTGCTCCAGCACCGCCGGGTCGACGCGCAGCAGCGCGCGCTCCTTGCTGATCAGACCCTCGTGGAACATCTCGACCGAAGAGCGCACCAAGCCACGCGCATTCATCTTGCCGTTGCGCGTTTGCAGGCAATAAAGGACGCCTTTCTCGATCGTGAACTCGAAATCCTGCACCTCGTGGTAATGCGATTCCAGCCGGTGGTGCAGCGTCATCAACTGCCGGTAAATCTCGGGCATCTCCTGCTCCATCTCGGCAATCGCTTTGGGCGTGCGGATGCCGGCCACCACGTCCTCGCCCTGCGCGTTGACCAGGTACTCACCATAGATCACGTTCTCGCCGGTGCCCGGGTTGCGCGTGAAGCCGACACCGGTACCCGAGTCGTTGCCCATGTTGCCAAACACCATGGTGCAGATATTGACCGCGGTGCCGTTGGCCTGGTCCTTGGTGATGCGGAACTGTTTGCGGTACTCAACGGCACGCTTGCCCATCCAGGAGCGGAACACCGCGCCAACCGAAATCTCAAGCTGCTCGTACGGATCCTGCGGAAACGGCTTGCCGGTGTGCTGCTCGATGATGTGCAAAAACTCGTTGGAGAGCTCCTTCAGGTGCTCGGTCTGCAGGTCCACATCCTGCGCGGCACCGTACTTGCGCTTGATCGCCGCCATGTGCTCGTCAAAATGCTCATCGCTTATGTTGAGCGCGATCTTGCCGAAAAGCTGGATAAAGCGGCGGTAGGCGTCGTAGGCAAAACGCTCGTTGCCGGTCAGTGCAATCAGGCCTTTGAGCGAAACGTCATTGAGCCCGAGATTGAGTATGGTGTCCATCATGCCGGGCATGGACATGGCCGAGCCCGAGCGCACGGATATCAGCAGCGGATTCTTGGCATCGCCAAAACCCTTGCCGGTCTTCTTCTCCAGCGCCGTCATGTGGCTCCGGATTTCATCCATCAGCCCTGGCGGCAACTGGTTTTTTTCAAGATAGGCGTTGCAGGCGTCGGTGGTGGCGGTGAAGCCGGGCGGCACATTCAGGCCGATCTGCGTCATCTCGCACAGATTCGCACCCTTGCCTCCCAGCAGGATCCGGTTCTTGCCATCACCCTCTTCAAATGAAAAAACGTATTTCTTGCTGCTGGCCATGATTTTTGCCCCTGTTGATGCGTTGTGAATGCCAAGTTTTAGTTTAAGCCGGTTTTACCTGAACCCAAGCGCTATGTGATCGACCTTTGACCTAACCCGTCACCGCCCCCTGCAGTTGTCATGCCGGACCTGATCCGGCATCCATGCCTTACGACAGTGCCACCCGAAGCATGGATTGCGGGTCAAGCCCGCCATGACTGGAAAGCCACCAGCCCCTGATGAACCGTCGGGTAACGCAGACACAAGCGCAGTTCCTGTTTCAGGCGCGTGTTGTCCATGCGGCGCGACTCGCTCATGAAGCTCAACAGCAGCAAGGGCAACTGATCCCGCGCCGTGTCACGCGGCACACGCGCAGGGCGCGGCAGACCATACAGGTCGGCTGCCAGGTCAAAATAGTCGCCCATCTTGAGGCAGGTATCGTCGTTGACGTTGTAGATGCGCTGCGGCTTGCCACGCCACAGCGCCGCGATACAGGCGCGCGCCAGGTCGTCGGCCTGAATGTGGTTGGTATAGACATCGTCAGCCGCCTGCAACACCGGCGTGCCTTTCAGTAGCCGTGCACGCGGCGTACCGTCGACGCGGTCCACGGCGTAGATGCCGGGGATGCGCAGAATGCTGGCGCGAAGATGGGCCGATCTCCCCAGGAAACGCAGCGCAGTTTCAGCGTCCAGCCGGCGCCGGGCGCGTGGCGAATCAGCGCCTGGCACGCGGGTTTCATCGACCAGCGCCCCCTGGCAGTCGCCATAGACGCCACTGGTCGAGCCATAGACCACCACCGCGGGCTTGCTGCGCCGGCGCAGGACACGCGTCAGAGCCAGGGTGCGCGGATCGCCCCAGCCCTGGCCGGGCGGCGGCGCCAGATGCACGACGCGCTGGCCCAGAGCGGCGAGGCGGCGCAGCGTGTCGGGCTGGTCCAGATCGCCCGTCAGCGGCGTGATGCCAAGCGCGCGCAATTGCGGCTTGCGCTCGATGCTCGACGTCAGGGCGATGACGCGCACGCGCGATGGCAGCGCCTGCGCCACGCGCAAGCCAACATCGCCGCAACCGACAATCAGCACACGCGTGCGGCGAAAGCGGCTCGGCAGCGCGCCCGGGCGGGTCGCGTACAAACTGGCATGCGGGCTTTGGTTTGAAGGCAAAATCGGTGTTTTTCAAGTGCTGCGCAGTGTCGCGCAAAGGTTGGAATTTCCTGCGACCCCAAGGATACATAAAAGATGACGAGCAGCATAACCGGGACCTCTGCGTTCCAGATCACGGTCAAACCAAGCGGGCGCAGCTTCACGGCCGAAGTCGGCGAAACCATTCTGGCCGCGGCCATTCGCCAAGGCATCGGCATGCCCTATGGCTGCAAGGACGGCGCCTGCGGTTCCTGCAAGTGTACGAAGCTCGAAGGCAGCGTGGTGCATGGCGCCCATCAGGCCAAAGCCCTGAGTGAGGAAGAAGAAGCCAAGGGCTTGATCCTGAGCTGTTGCAGCGTTGCCCACAGCGACCTGGTTCTGGAGTCGCGCCAGGTCACCGAGGTCGGCGCGCTGGTTGTAAAAAAAATGCCGACCCGCATCAGCCTGCTGGAGAAACTATCGCCCGACGTCATGCTGCTGCGCCTGCAGTTGCCAGCCACCGAGAGTTTCACCTACCACGCTGGCCAATACGTCGAATTCCTTTTGCCCGGCGGCGTGCGGCGCAGTTACTCGATGGCCAATGCGCCGCATACCCAGGCCAGCTGCGGCGGGATCGAACTGCACATCCGGCACATGCCGGGCGGCCAGTTCACCGACCAGGTCTTTGGCACGATGAAGGAAAAAGACATCCTGCGCATTGAAGGCCCTTACGGCAGTTTCTCTCTGTGCGAAGACAGCAACAAGCCGATCGTGCTGCTGGCTGCCGGCACCGGTTTTGCGCCGCTCAAAGCGATCATCGAACACATGCAGTTCAAGGGCATCACGCGGCCAACAACACTGTACTGGGGCGCCAGACGCCCACAAGACCTCTACCTTGACGCCTGGGTCAAAGCCAAAATGTCAGAAATGCCGCAACTACGCTATGTACCCGTGGTGTCGGACGCCCTGCCACAAGACGGCTGGCGCGGGCGTGACGGCTTCGTGCACCGTGCCGTGCTGCAGGATTTTCCCGACCTCTCGCCTTTGCAGGTCTATGCCTGCGGTGCGCCGATCGTGGTGGACTCGGCGCGGAGCGATTTTCTGCGAGCCGGCTTGCCAGAAGATGCGTTTTACGCCGACGCCTTTACCAGCCAAGCCGACAAGGCAACGGCGTAACAGACCATTTATTCAATCATTCCTGAAAGCACCCTCATGCATTACAAGACACTGCTGTTGAGCGCATTGGCGCTGCTCAGCGCCGCCACCACGCCCCTGGCCCAGGCACAGACCAAGCCAATCCGCCTGATCGTTCCCTACGCCGCTGGCGGCCCGCTTGACGTCACGGCGCGTGCACTGGCCGAGCGTGTGCGCGACACACTGGGCACCGTCATCATCGAGAACAAACCCGGTGCCGGCGGCAACATCGGCGCCGACGCCGTCGCCAAGGCCGCGCCCGATGGACTGACCATCGGCATCGCCGCCACCGCCACCCATGCCGTCAACCCCTGGCTCTACAGCAAGATGCCCTACAACGCGGCGACCGACTTCGCCCCCATCACGCAGATGGTGCGCGTGCCCAATGTGCTGGTGATGAACGCCGAAGTGGCGCAGCGTCTGAACATCCACACGCTGCAGGACCTGATCGCCTACGCCAAAGCCAATCCGGCCAAGCTCAACTACGGTAGTGGCGGCAACGGCAGCGCCGGCCATCTGGCAGGGGAAATGTTCAAGCGCGACGCCGGCATCTTTGCCGTGCACATTCCCTACAACGGCGGCAACCCGGCGCAGCTCGCCCTGCTCGGCGCTCAGGTCGATTTCAACTTCGACAATCTGGCCACCGCTGCGCCCAACATCCGCTCCGGCAAACTGCGCGCCCTGGCCGTGACCACGCTAACGCGCTCCAGCGCCCTGCCCGACATTGCGCCAATTGCCGACACCCTGAAAGGATTTTCCATCGACACCTGGTGGGGTCTGGTGGCGCCGGCGGCTACGCCCAAAGACGTGCTCAACCGGCTCAATCAGGCCTTTGTCGCGGCACTCAACGCGAGCGAAACCAAAACGCGCTTTGCCATCCTGCTGGCCGAACCGGTGCCCAGCACGGCCGAAGAGTTTGGCAGGCTCATGGCGAACGAACGCGCCAAGTATGAAAAGCTGGTGAAGGCCTCGGGCGCGCGGGTGGATTGAACGCGCTCAGTCCGTTTTCGCGCCACCCTCAAACCACTGCTTGATCAGCAGCCGTTCGTCCTCGGTGATGCCGGTGGCGTTGTTCATCGGCATCAGTTTCAGGACCACTGCCTGTTGGTACATGTACTGGGCGTAGGCCTTGACGCCCTGCCTGGAATCGAGCCGGACGTTTTTCATCTGCACCTGCTCGCCGTGGCACAGGTAGCAGCGCCGCTGCAGCACCGGCTGCAGTTCCTGGTAGCCCACCTGGCGCGCTGCCACGGCCTTTGACGGCGCGGGAGCGAGCCAGACCATCACGCCGAGCAAGGCCGCGATGCCCCACAGCGCGTAGCCCAAAGGATTGCCGCTGCGTCCCAGCAGGTAGCTGTGACGCATGACGAAGAACTGGCGGATCGCAGCACCGGCAAACATCATCAGAATCAGCACCAGCCAGTTCTGCGGATGGCTGAAGGTGAAGCTGTAATGCCCGCTGAGCATGGCAAACAGTACCGGCAGCGTGAAGTAGGTGTTGTGCACGCTGCGCTGCTTGCCACGCTTGCCGTGCATGGGGTCAGGCGTCTGCCCTGCCTTGAGCGCCGCCACCACCTTCTTCTGGCCCGGGATGATCCAGAAGAACACATTGGCACTCATGGTTGTGGCCAGCATGGCGCCGACCAGCAGGAAAGCAGCGCGTCCGGCAAACCAGTGGCAGGCGACCCAGGAGGCAACACACACCAGCATGAAGACCAGCACGCCAACAATCCCATCCCCATGCGCTCGCTGACCGAAGATGCGGCAAATCCGGTCGTACAACAACCAGAACAACGCCAGGAAGGACAGTGCCACGGCGATTGCCGTAGACGGCGCCCAGTCCATCAAGGACTTGTCGATCAGGTAGGTGCTGGCACTCCAGAGGTAACTCACCGTGAACAGGGCAAAACCGGTCAGCCAGGTCGTGTAGCTCTCCCAATAAAACCAGTGCAGGTGCACCGGCAACTCGCGCGGCGAGACATTGAATTTGACCGGGTGGTAGAAACCACCGCCGTGCACCGCCCACAGTTCGCCGGTCACGCCCTGCTGCTTGAGATCGGCGTCAACCGGTGGCGTCAGGCTACTGTCGAGGAATACAAAATAAAAGGACGATCCAATCCAGGCAATCGCCGTGATGACGTGCGTCCAGCGCAACAGCAGGTTGGCCCAGTCCAGGTAATAACTTTCCATCAATATGTCCTCTTTTTGTGCGTGATGCCTCAGCCCTGCCGCAGGGTCTGCAATATCTGTGCCGCCACGGCCACCGCAATCACTTCGGGCTCCTTGCCGAAGATCCCGTCCACGCCAATCGGACAGGTGACATGGGAGAGTTCCTGCGCGGCGAACCCACGTGCCAACAAGCGCTGCGAGAAACTTGCCCACTTGGTCTTGCTGCCAATCAGTCCGACATAGGGCAGATCACCGTGCTGACGCTGGCGCAGCAGACAGGCTGCCACCACTTCCAGATCCTCGGCATGGCTGAAACTCATGATCAACACCCGGCTGCCCGGCGCCAGCTCCGCAACGGCTGCCTGCACCGGGTCCGAATGCTCGGTCACAACATGCTGCACCAGGTCGGTCGGAAAAATCTCATCGCGACTGTCAATCCAGCGCAACTGCAAGGGTAGCGGCGCGAGCACCCGCACCAGCGCCTGGCCGACGTGGCCACCGCCAAAAAGTGCCAACGGCGTGCGCTGCGGCGCCAGACGAAGCTGCAGCGCGTCAATATCGGCCGCACCAACCAACTCGAAGTGCAAATGCACCTCGCCGCCACAGCACTGACCCAACGCCGGACCCAGGGCGTAACGCAGCAGCGGCTCGCCCGGACTGCCCGACAAACGTGCACGCGCCTGCGCGATGGCTTGGTATTCCAGGTGGCCACCGCCAATGCTGCCCAGCAGTTCAGCGTCAAACACCGCCATCCAGGCGCCGACTTCACGCGGCACCGAACCACGCGTTGCCTGCACCGTGACCAGACAGGCGTCCTGCGAAGTCAAACGCTTGAACAAACTCTCAGCCTTCATCATTACCTTTTTCAACAAAATAATTGTCCACAAAACGCTGTTCTTCAGGCACAGTCCATCACTGCGCTGGTGCCGACACTGTAGCGCGTCGATTCAACACACCTGTTCTATCTGGAGAACCCACATGAAGCGTACCCCTGCATTGACAAGCGCCTGCCGGTTGGTCAGCGCTGCTGCAGTCGTCATTCTTGGCGCCATCATGACCGCCTGTGGCGTGCCACCTAAAGCGCCGCCGCCCGTCGTCGCCATTCCCGCCCCGCCGCCCCCGCCGCCGCCATCACCGGCCCCAGTGACCATCAAGCCAGACCCCATGACACCTGCCTCCAACGCCGCCAGCGCTCAGGACTACCGCCGCGACGCGGCGCGTCACCTCTACAGCCAGAACGGACACCGTATCTTTACCGGCAAGATGCCGCCATTGCTCTATGCCATCGGTGTATTGCAGGTCGAACTCGACAACCAGGGCCACGTCACCCGCCTGGACTGGATGCGCGCGCCACGGCAGGCCCCCGAAGTGATCGCGGAAATCGAGCGCACTGTGCGTCAGGCTGCACCCTTCCCGCGCCCGGTGCGTCTGGGCCGCGTCACCTACACCGACACCTGGCTCTGGCACAGCAGCGGGCGCTTCCAGCTCGATACCTTGACGGAGGGGCAACTTTAAAAAATTTTGGGACAGACCGTAGCCCGTATGAAGCCGAAGGCGCATACGGGAAAACCGCCGCGTTACCAATCCCGTATTGCGCTGCGCTGCATACGGGCTACGAACCACGATAAGTTGAATAGCTCCAGGGGCTGACCAGCAACGGCACGTGGTAGTGCTGTGCGGGCTCGGCAATACCAAAGTCAATCTGCACCTTGCCCAGAAAATTGGGCTGCGGCAAGGCGACACCACGCGATGCGAAATAGCCCGCCACATCAAACACCAAGCGGTAGCAGCCACGCTGAAACGCGTCACCTGCCAGCAACAAACCCTCCGGATTACGTCCGTCCTGGTTCAGCACCACTTGTCTGAGCAGCGTTACCGATTCGCCATTGATCTCGTACAAGGCAACTGTCATACCCGCTGCCGGCGTGCCGTGCATGGTGTCCAATACGTGGGTACTCAAGCCCATGGGTATGTCCTTTTTTGAAGCAATGGCAAAGTGTATACACTCAATGCGTGGCAGCGGCAAAATGACCTCTTACGACAGCACACTCCCTTACCCCCGCGATCTCGTCGGCTACGGAGCCCATCCGCCGCACGCGCAGTGGCCTTCGCAGGCCCGCATCGCGCTCCAGTTTGTCCTCAATTACGAGGAAGGTGGCGAGATGAACGTGCTGCACGGCGACGCCGGCTCCGAGCAATTCCTCTCGGAGATGTTCAACCCGCCAAGTTTCCCGCAGCGCCACATCAGCATGGAAGGCATCTACGAATACGGCGCCCGCGCCGGTGTCTGGCGCATCCTGCGTGAGTTCGAACAGCGCAAGCTGCCGCTGACTGTTTTTGGCATCGCCATGGCGCTGGAACGCCACCCGGAACTGGTGCAGGCGCTCAAGGCGCAGGGGCATGAGATCGCCTGCCATGGCTGGCGCTGGATTCACTACCAGGGCATGGACGAGGCCATTGAGCGCGAGCACATGGCGCGCGCCATGGCCATCATGGAACGCCTGACCGGTGAGCGGCCCTTGGGCTGGTACACCGGGCGCGACAGCCCAAACACACGCCGCCTGGTAGCCGACTACGGCGGCTTTGCCTACGACAGCGACTACTACGGTGACGACCTGCCGTTCTGGATGAAGGTGCGCAAGACCGATGGCGCAGTCGTGCCGCAACTGATCGTTCCCTACACGCTCGACAGCAACGACATGCGCTTCTCGCTGCCCCAGGGTTTCTCACAGGGCGACGATTTCTTCACCTACCTGCGCGACAGTTTCGACGCGCTCTACGCCGAAGGCGATCCGGCTGGCCAGAACCGCCCCAAGATGCTCAGCGTGGGCATGCACTGCCGCCTGCTCGGTCGCCCCGGGCGCATCGGCGCCTTGCAGCGCTTTCTTGATCACGTCGCCCGCCATGACAAGGTATGGATCTGCCGGCGCATCGACATCGCGCAGCACTGGCGCAGCGTCCATCCCTTCAGCGAGACCACAGCATCTTGAGCCTGAGCCTGTCCCAACTCAATGCTGCAAGCCCAAGCGAGGCTGCGGCAATGCTCGACGGCCTGTACGAAAACTCGCCCTGGATCACGCAGGCAGCGCTGAGGCGGCGCCCCTTCACCTCGCTGGCCCAGCTCAAGCACGTGATGACGCAAGTACTCGACACGGCCACTCGCGAAGCGCAGTTGGCGCTGATCTGCGCCCACCCCGAGCTTGCTGGCAAGGCCATGCTGAGTCAAACGCTGACGGCCGAGTCCACGCACGAGCAAAGCAGGGCCGGATTGCGTGACTGCAGCCCGCAGGAATTTGCAAAAATCCAGCAACTCAACGCCGACTACAACGCGCGCTTTGGCTGGCCCTTCATCCTGGCGGTGCGCGGACCGCGCGGTACCGGGCTGTCGCGCCAGCAAATCATTGCCAGCTTCGAGCGCCGGCTTGGCGAGCATCCCGACTTCGAGTTCCAGGAATGCCTGCGCAACATCCACCGCATCGCGGAAATTCGCCTGAACGACAAATTTGGCGTCGAACCCACTCTGGGCAACCGGGTCTGGGATTGGCAGGAAGCTTTGAGCGTCCACAGCGACAACGGTTTTGCCGAGAAGAATCAACTCACCGTCACCTACCTGACCCCTGCGCACCGCGCCTGCGCCGCACAGATCGGACAATGGATGCTCGATTGCGGCTTTGATGAAGTCGTGCACGACGCCGTTGGCAACGTGGTAGCTCGCTACCACGCAAGCAGCCCTGATGCGAAATACCTGCTCACCGGCAGCCACTTCGATACCGTGCGCAATGGCGGCAAGTACGACGGGCGCCTGGGCATCTTCGTGCCCATGGCCGCCGTGCGTGAACTGCAGCGTGCTGGTCGCCGTCTGCCGTTCGGCATTGAACTCGTGGCTTTTTCTGAAGAAGAAGGCCAACGCTACCAGGCCACTTTTCTGGCATCGAGCGCCTTGCTTGGCGCTTTCCGCAGCGAGTGGCTGGAACAGAAAGATGCCGATGGCATCACGCTGCGCGAGGCGATGCAGCAGGCCGGCCTGTGCCCGAACGACATCCCGAAACTGCGGCGCGAGGCCGCGCACTACCTGGGCTTTGTGGAAGTCCACATCGAGCAGGGCCCGGTACTCAATGAGCTGAACCTGCCACTGGGCATCGTCAGCTCCATCAATGGCAGCGTGCGCTACCTCGGCGAAATCAGCGGCATGGCCAGCCACGCCGGTACCACGCCCATGGACCGGCGCCGTGACGCCGCCTGCGCCGTGGCCGAACTCATGCTCTATTGCGAACAACGCGCGGCGCAGGACGGCGATTCGGTGGCCACGGTCGGCCTGCTCGAAGTACCCGGCGGCTCCATCAACGTGGTGCCGGGCCAGTGCCGCTTCTCAATCGACCTGCGCGCACCCAATGACGCGCAGCGCGATACGCTGGTGCGCGACGTGCTGGCGCGCCAGCAAGCGATCTGCGCGCGCCGCGGCGTACATGCCTCGCTGCAGGAAACGCTGCGCGTAGCAGCGGCACCAAGCGCGAGCGCCTGGCAGACACGCTGGGAGCGCGCCGTTGCGGCACTCGGACTGCCGCTGCACGCCATGCCCAGCGGTGCCGGCCACGACGCCATGAAGCTGCACGAAATCATGCCGCAGGCCATGCTGTTTGTGCGCGGAGAGAATGCCGGCATCAGCCACAACCCGCTGGAATCGAGCACCAGCGACGACATGCAACTCGCGGTTGAAGCCTTTGGCCTGCTGCTCGAAAACCTCGCCAGCGATTTCTGAACCTTTGCACAAGAGTTTGTTATGACCACTTACGAACAACTTGACGCCTGGATCGATGCCCACTTTGACGAGCAGGTGCGTTTTCTGCAGGAACTGATCCGTATCCCCACCGACACGCCGCCCGGCAACAACGCGCCACACGCCGAGCGCACGGCAGATTTGCTGCAGGCAATGGGCTTGCCGGTCGAGAAGCACCCAGTACCGCAGGCCGAGGTCGAGGCGCTGGGCCTGACCAGCATCACCAACCTGCTGGTGCGGCGCAAGTTTGGCCCCGGCATCACGGTGCTGCTCAACGCCCACGGCGATGTCGTGCCGCCGGGCGAAGGCTGGAGCCAGGACCCCTACGGCGGCGAGATTGTCAACGGCAAGATTTACGGTCGCGCCGCCGCCGTCAGCAAGTGCGACTTCTCAACCTACACCTTCGCGCTGCGCGCGCTTGAGGCCGTGGCGCCACCCCGCAGCGGTTGCGTCGAGTTGCTGTTCACCTACGACGAAGAATTTGGCGGTCAAGCGGGTCCGGCCTGGCTGCTCAACAACAAGCTGATCCGTCCCGACCTGATGATCGCCGCCGGTTTCAGCTACCAGGTCATCACGGCCCACAACGGTTGCCTGCAACTCGAAGTCACGGTGCACGGCAAGATGGCACACGCGGCCATTCCCGACTCCGGCGTTGATGCGCTCCAGGCAGCGGTGCACATCCTGCAAGCACTGTATGCGGAAAACGCACGCTACCGCCAAGTGTGCTCGGGCGTCGAAGGCATCACCCACCCCTATCTGAACGTCGGCACGATCGAAGGCGGCACCAACACCAACGTCATCCCCGGACGCATTACTTTCAAACTCGACCGGCGCATGATTCCCGAAGAAGATCCGGCCAAGGTCGAGGTCACGCTGCGCCACATCATTGGCGCTGCCGCAAGTCAGTGCAACGGCATCACGGTCGATATCAAACGCATTCTGCTGGCCCGTGCGATGCAGCCGTTGCCGGGCAACAAGCCACTGGTGCAGGCGCTGCAAAAGCACGCAAAAGCTGTCTTCGGTGAACCGATTCCGGCCCTGGGTACGCCCCTGTACACTGACGTGCGCCTGTTTTGCGAAGCGGGTATTCCCGGTGTCATCTACGGTGCCGGACCGCGTACAGTGCTGGAGTCCAACGCCAAGCGTGCCGACGAGCGGCTCGACCTGGAAGATTTGCGTCGCGCGACCAAGGTGATCGCGCGTAGCCTGAAAGATTTACTTTAATAAAAAGGAGTTTCAGATGAGTCAAGAACTTTCCCCCGCAGAGAACGCCCTGCGCGATGCAGCGCGCGAATACCACCGCACGCCGACGCGCGGCAAGATTTCGGTCACGCCGACCAAGCCGCTGCACAACCAGCGCGACCTCTCGCTGGCCTATTCACCGGGCGTCGCCTATCCCTGTCTGGACATCGAAGCGGACCCCTCGCTGGTTAACGAGTACACCTCGCGCGGCAATCTGGTGGGCGTCATCACCAATGGCACGGCGGTGCTGG
>CAITXW010000451.1 GCA_903896425.1 uncultured beta proteobacterium
ACACCTTCCTCGGTGGCGAAGACTTCGACCAGCGCATCATCGACTTCATCATCGCCGAGTTCAAGAAGGACCAGGGCGTTGATCTGGGCAAGGACGTGCTGGCGCTGCAACGCCTGAAGGAAGCCGCTGAAAAAGCAAAGATTGAACTCTCCAGCAGCGCACAGACCGACATCAACCTGCCCTACATCACGGCTGACGCATCGGGTCCCAAGCACCTGAGCATCAAGCTCACGCGCGCCAAACTCGAAGCGCTGGTGGAAGAACTGATTGAACGCACCATCGGCCCGTGCCGTACCGCGATCAAGGACGCTGGCGTCAAGGTGTCGGAGATCAACGACGTGATCCTGGTCGGTGGCATGACGCGCATGCCCAAGGTGCAGGAAAAGGTCAAGGAACTGTTCGGCCGCGAACCACGCAAGGATGTGAATCCAGACGAGGCCGTTGCCGTTGGCGCCGCGATTCAGGGCCAAGTGCTCTCAGGCGACCGCAAGGACGTTCTGCTGCTCGACGTGACACCGCTGTCGCTGGGCATTGAAACCCTGGGCGGTGTCATGACCAAGATGATCACCAAGAACACCACGATCCCGACCAAGTTTGCCCAGACCTTCTCGACTGCCGACGACAACCAGCCGGCCGTGACGATCAAGGTATTTCAGGGTGAGCGCGAAATTGCCGCCGGCAACAAGATGCTGGGTGAATTCAACCTCGAAGGCATTCCACCGGCTTCGCGTGGCACACCACAGATTGAGGTCTCGTTCGACATCGACGCCAACGGCATCCTGCATGTCGGCGCCAAGGACAAGGGTACCGGCAAGGAAAACAAGATCACCATCAAGGCCAACTCCGGCCTGAGTGAAGCCGAAATCCAGCAGATGGTGAAAGACGCCGAGCTCAACGCCGCGGACGACAAGAAAAAACTCGAACTGGTGCAGGCCCGCAACACGGCCGAAGCCAACGCACACAGCGTGAAGAAGAGTCTGGCTGAATACGGCGACAAGCTTGACGCTGGCGAGAAAGAAAAGATCGAAGCGGCGATCAAGGAAGTTGAAGCCGCACTCAAGACCGAAGACAAGACAGCGATCGAAGAAAAGAATACAGCCTTGTCGACGGTCAGCCAGAAGCTGGGCGAGAAGATGTACGCCGACATGCAGGCCAAGCAGGCGGCCGAAGCCGCAGCCGGCAACGCCGGTGGTGCGGATGCGTCAGGCGGACAAGGCGCATCGGCGCACGCCGCCGACGACAACGTGGTGGACGCCGAAGTGAAAGAGGTCAAGAAGGGCTAAGGCCTGAGGCTGCACGCTGTTGTGCACATTGTTATCGGGCGCCGCGTTGAACACTTCAAATGTTCAACGCGGCGTTCGTATTGAAACCGGGCACTGAAAGACCATGGCTAAAAGAGACTACTACGAAGTTCTGGGTGTTCCCAAGAACGCCAGCGACGAAGAAATCAAGAAGGCTTATCGCAAGCACGCGATGAAGCATCACCCCGACCGCAATCAGGGCGATTCTTCCAAGGTGGCCGAGGAGAAATTCAAGGAGTCCAAGGAAGCCTACGAAATGCTGTCGGACCCGCAAAAGCGGGCTGCTTACGACCAGCATGGTCATGCTGGTGTTGACCCCAATATGCGTGGCGGCCCTGGCGCCGAAGGCTATGGTGGCTTTGCCGAAGCCTTTGGCGATATTTTTGGCGACATGTTCGGCCAACAGCGTGGCCGCGCGGGTGGCAACGGGCGCCAGGTGTTCCGGGGCAGTGACCTGAGTTACGCCATGGAAGTGACACTGGAAGAAGCGGCAGCCGGCAAAGATGCCCAAATCCGCATTCCGAGTTGGGACAGTTGTGATGTTTGCCACGGTAGCGGCGCCAAGCCCGGCACGCAGGCCAAGACCTGCGGTACTTGCAACGGCTCCGGTGCGGTGCAGATGCGCCAGGGATTTTTCAGCGTGCAGCAGACCTGCCCGACCTGCCGCGGCGCGGGCAAGGTGATTCCCGATCCCTGCACCGCATGCCATGGCCAGGGCAAGATCAAGAAGCAGAAGACGCTGGAAGTGAAAATTCCCGGCGGCATCGACGGTGGCATGCGTATCCGCAGCGCCGGCAATGGTGAGCCCGGCACCAATGGTGGCCCGCCCGGCGATCTGTACATCGAAATCCGGCTCAAGAAACACGATATTTTTGAGCGCGATGGCGACGACATTCATTGCGCCGTGCCCATCAGCCTGATTACGGCGGCGCTCGGTGGCGAGATTGACGTGCCAACCTTGGCCGGCAAAGCCGCCATCGACATACCGGAAGGCACGCAAACCGGCAAGCAGTTCCGCCTGCGCGGCAAGGGCATCAAGGGGGTGCGTTCAAGCTACCCCGGTGATTTGTATTGCCACGTAACGGTCGAGACGCCGATCAAGCTGAGTGAACACCAGAGGAAATTGCTGCGTGAGCTCGACGAATCGCTGAAAAAGGGCGGCGGCAAGCATTTGCCCAGCGGCGACAGTTGGACCAATCGGCTCAAGAGTTTCTTCAGCTAGGAAACTGAACACCTCGTTTCGGCTCAGTTGACGCCGAACAATGCCGCGCGGGATAAAAATCCCAGCGTGGCATTTTTTTGTGCATAGTCTGATCATCGCAGCAAGAAAACGGAAGTCGATCCTATGAGCGTCAACATCACTTTTCTGGGCGGAGCGGGCACCGTTACCGGCTCGAAGTACCTGGTTCGTCACGATGGCAAAAGCCTGTTGCTCGACTGCGGCCTGTTTCAGGGATACAAGCTTCTGCGCCTGCGCAACCGGACGCCGTTGCCAATAGCGCCGAACCAGATTGACGCGGTGCTGCTGACGCATGCTCATCTGGACCACAGCGGCTACCTGCCTTTGCTGGCCAAGGAAGGCTTTGCCGGCCCTGTGTACGCCAGCAGCGGTACGCGCGACCTGTGCCGCATCCTGCTACCCGACAGCGGCCACATCCAGGAAGAAGACGCTGCGTTTGCCAATCGCCACGGCTTTTCCAAACATGCGCCGGCCCTGCCCTTGTACACGCGCCAGGATGCGCTGGACTGCCTACCCCTCATCAAGTCGGTGGAAATGGGCATCACGTTTCAACCGATCCCCGGCTGGCGTGTCACCTTCTCATCGGCCGGCCATATCCTGGGCGCGGCCAGCGTGCTGCTGGAAGTTGCCGGGCGGCGCATTCTGTTCTCGGGCGATCTGGGCCGAAGCGACGACCTCATCATGAACCCACCGGCACCGGCGCCGGCGGCCGACACCGTGTTGATCGAATCAACCTACGGCGACCGCGAACATCCGCAGGAGGACGTGCTCTCCGAATTAGGACCCGCTTTGAAACGGCTGTCTGCACGCGGCGGTGTGGCGGTGGTTCCGGTATTTGCCGTGGGCCGGGCGCAGGCCCTGCTGCACGCCATTCACCAGCTCAAGTTGCGCGGCGACATTCCGAACTCGCTACCGGTGTTTCTGGACAGTCCGATGGCAGTGCACACGACCCATCTCTTTGAGCAGCACCCGCAGGACCACCGCCTGAGCAGCAAGGAAACACGTGCCCTGACCCACTGTGCCACCATGGTCAGCAGCACCGACGAGTCACGCGCACTGGCCAGCCGCCACGGTCCGATGGTGATCCTGTCGGCCAGCGGCATGGCCACCGGCGGGCGCGTCCTGCATCACCTGGCGCACTACGCGGGTCAGCACCGCAACATGATCATCCTGACCGGATTTCAGGCGCCGGGCACGCGTGGCGCGACACTGGCCAGTGGTGCCAGATCGGTGCGCATTCATGGCCGCGACGTTGAACTCAATGCCGAAGTGGTGCAACTGCAGTCGGCGTCGGCTCACGCTGATGCCAAGCAATTGCTGGCCTGGCTTCGCACCATGCCCCAGTCACCGGACCAGGTTTATGTGGTGCACGGCGAAATGGCTGCCGCTGACGAGTTGCGCAAGCGCATCGCGCATGAATTTGGGTGGCGTGCGATGGTGCCGGAGCACGGCTCAACCTGGCCAACCTGAGCGTGCGCTGTGCCGCGCTAGACGTCGAAACGCACGCCCTGCGCCAGTGGAAGTTCTCGTGAGTAGTTGACGGTGTTGGTGGCACGTCGCATATAGGCACGCCAGGCGTCTGAGCCCGACTCGCGTCCGCCACCGGTTTCTTTCTCGCCACCAAAAGCGCCACCAATTTCTGCGCCCGAGGTGCCGATGTTGACATTGGCAATGCCGCAGTCAGAACCGCAGGCGCTGAGAAATATTTCAGCTTCGCGCAAATCGTTGCTGAAAATCGCCGATGAAAGCCCTTGGGGTACGTCGTTCTGCATCGCCACTGCCTCTTCAAACGCGTCATAGCCGAGTACATACAGGATCGGTGCAAACGTCTCCTCGCGCACGGTATCGGTCTGCGCCGGCATGGTGACGATGGCGGGTCGAACGTAGTAAGCATCGGGGAACTGATCCTGCAACACACGCTCGCCACCGAACACCGCGCCACCTTCGGCTCGCGCCTGGTCCAGCGCGCGTTGCATGGCGTCGAATGAAGCCTTGCCGATCAGGGGCCCGACCAGGGTGCCGGCGGTCAGCGGGTTGCCGATCGGCAGTGCCTGATAAGACTTTTTCAGACGCTCAAGCAGCGTTTCACGGATGCTGCGGTGGACGATGAGACGACGCGTAGTGGTGCAGCGTTGCCCGGCGGTACCTACAGCGGCAAACAGGATGGCGCGCACGGCCAGATCCAGATCAGCGCTCGGTGTGATGATCACTGCATTGTTGCCACCGAGTTCCAGCAGACTGCGAGCAAAGCGCCGGGCCACGATGGGTGCCACTTCGCGTCCCATGCGGGTGCTGCCAGTGGCGGAGACCAGGGCGACTTTGGGATGTCGCACCAGTGCCTCACCCACATCGGCAGCGCCAATGAGAACCTGTAATAAGGTGGTTGGTGCATCACCAAAGCGCTTGGCTGCGCGTTCAAAAATGGCCCTACAGGCCAAGGCCGTCAGTGGTGTTTTATCTGACGGTTTCCAGACGACCGCGTCACCGCAGACAATCGCAAGCGCAAAGTTCCAGGACCAGACCGCCACCGGAAAATTGAAGGCGCTGATGACACCAACAACACCCAGCGGATGCCAGGTTTCCATCATGCGGTGTCCGGGGCGTTCAGACGCGATGGTCAAGCCATAAAGCTGGCGCGACAGGCCGACGGCAAAGTCGCAGACGTCGATCATTTCCTGAACTTCACCCAGGCCTTCCGAGAGAATTTTTCCGGCTTCCAGCGCGACCAGTTGCCCCATGTCGTTCTTGCTCGCCCGTAGTTCTTCGCCCAGCAAGCGGATGAGTTCGCCTCGACGAGGCGCCGGTGTGTTGCGCCAGTTCAAGAACGACTGATGCGCGGCATCCACAATCTGAGCAACATCGTGCGGATGATGTGTTGGCACCCGACCGAGTTCGCAACCGTCGATCGGTGAATGCACGGGCAGCGTTCCCGTGGAGTAAGCAGAACCTGTAACGCCCAGGCGCTGCATCAGGGAAGGCAATAAGGCGTTGACGGATGACATGATTCCCCAGGCTTGATTGCGCGCAGGCAGGCGGACCTGTCCGCAGGATTAAACGTAGTTCATTGCCAGCAAACGCTGGCGCGCCGCAGCGTATTCGCGCTTGAGTTGCGCAACGTAGTCCGCCGTGCTTTGAACTTGCTTCACGGCACCGATGCCCTGACCACAGCCCCAGATATCCTTCCAGGCTTTGGTCTTGTCGCCACCAAAGTTCATCTTGCTCGGGTCGCTTTCGGGCAGTTGCTCAGGGTCAAGGCCGGCGTTGCGGATGCTCGGCGCCAGGTAGTTGCCGTGCACACCGGTAAAGAGGTTGCTGTAGACGATGTCGTCCGAATCCGAATCGACAATCGCCTGCTTGTAGGCATCGGATGCGCGCGCCTCTTGCGTGGCGATGAAGGCCGAGCCGATGTAGGCGAAGTCGGCGCCAGCGGCCTGCGCCGCCAAGACAGCGTCGCCGGTTGAGATGGAACCACTGAGCACCAGCGGGCCGTCAAACCACTGGCGGATTTCCTGGATCAGGGCGAACGGGCTTTTGACGCCGGCGTGTCCACCGGCCCCAGCTGCCACGGCGATCAGGCCATCAGCGCCCTTCTCGATCGCCTTGTGCGCGTGTTTGTTGTTGATGACGTCGTGCAACACCACACCACCATAGGAATGCGCTGCGGCGTTGATGTCTTCGCGCGCACCGAGCGAGGTGATGATGATCGGCACCTTGTACTTGACGCACAGTGCCATGTCGTGTTCCAGGCGGTCATTGCTCTTGTGCACAATCTGGTTGATGGCAAAGGGCGCAGCCGGCTGCTCCGGATGGGCTTGGTTGTGCTTGGCAAGCGCCTCGGTGATCTCGATCAGCCATTCCTCCAACTGCTCGGCTGGACGTGCGTTAAGTCCCGGCATCGAGCCGACAACACCGGCGGTGCACTGGGCAATCACCAGTTTGGGCGTGCTGATGATGAACAAAGGCGAACCGATCACCGGGAACGGCAGGTGGTTCAAAGGTGCTGGCAATCTGGACATGGTGTCTCCTTGATGAATTGGTGTACTCGCCATTGCGTCCGTAGCCCGTAAGGAGCGCAGCGCAATACGGGGGTGTGACGGTGGATGCATCCCCGTATTACGCCTTCGGCTTCATACGGGCTACGGGTCTGGATTGCCGGTCAAGCCTGCAATGCCACGCCGAATCAATCAGCCGTCAACTCAGAACGCTTCCAGCGCCAATGCCGTCACGCTCTCGGCACCTTCCAGAATGGCATCGCGCACACCCGGGATCTTGGTCAGCATGTGGTCGGCGTAAAAGCGCGCCGTAACAATCTTGGCCTGCATGAAGGCCACATCAACACCTTTTGCAATCTCGTCCTGCGCGACCAGCAGCGCACGCGCCAGTTGCCAACCGGCCATCAGATTGCCTGCCAGCATCAAGTAAGGCACGCTGCCCGAGAAAACCGCATTGGGGCTGGCCTTGGTATTGCCTGCCACGAAGTTCACCACGTCGACAAAAGCTTCACGCGCTGTCTTGAGACGCTTGGCAACCACCAAGGCGTCGGCACTGCCGCTCTTGATGAGCAGGCCTTCAGTCGTTTCGATCTGCGCTGCCAGCCCCTTGGCGGACGTGCCACCGTCACGCGAGGTCTTGCGACCGACCAGGTCATTGGCCTGAATCGCGGTCGTACCTTCGTAGATGGTCAGGATCTTGGCATCGCGGTAATACTGCGCAGCACCGGTTTCCTCGATGTAGCCCATGCCGCCGTGCACTTGAACGCCCAGCGATGTCACTTCCAGGCTCATTTCGGTGCTATAGCCTTTGATCAGCGGCACCATGAATTCGTAGAAGGTCTGGTTCTGTTTGCGCGCATCAGCATCCGGATGGTGGTGCGCGGCATCGAATGCCGCTGCCGCCACCGTCGCCATGGCGCGGCAGCCTTCGGTGTAGGCGCGCATGGTCATGAGCATGCGCTTGACATCGGGGTGGTGAATGATGGGCGCACCGGCCATGATGGAACCATCCACCGGGCGACTCTGCACACGTTCCTTGGCAAAAGCGACTGCCTTCTGATAGGCCATTTCGGCGATCGCAATGCCTTGCACACCGACGCCAAAACGCGCCGCGTTCATCATGATGAACATGTACTCCAGGCCCCGGTTCTCCTGTCCCACCAGATAGCCCACTGCACCGCCATGGTCGCCAAACTGCAGCACCGCCGTCGGGCTTGCCTTGATGCCCATCTTGTGCTCGATGCTGACGCAATGCACGTCGTTGCGCGCACCGAGTGAGCCATCCTTGTTCACCAGGAATTTCGGTACGACAAACAGACTGATGCCCTTGACGCCTTCGGGTGCGCCGCTGACGCGCGCCAGCACCAGATGGACGATGTTCTCGGCCATGTCGTGCTCGCCCCAGGTGATGAAGATCTTGGTGCCGGCCACCTTGAAACTGCCATCGGGTTGCGGCTCAGCCCGCGTGCGCACAGCAGCCAGATCGCTGCCAGCCTGCGGCTCGGTCAGGTTCATGGTGCCGGTCCACTTGCCGCTGATCAGATTTTCAAGGTAGATGGCCTTGAGCTCATCCGAGCCGGCGGTCAACAGCGCTTCAATGGCACCGTCTGTCAACAAGGGACACAGGGCAAAACTCATGTTGGCCGAGTTCTGCATTTCGCCGCAGGAGGCGCCAATCGCCTTGGGCAAGCCCTGGCCGCCGAAATCGACCGGGTGCTGCAAACCCTGCCAGCCGGCTTCTGCAAACTGCTCAAACGCTTCCTTGAAGCCCGGTGTTGCCGTGACCTTGCCGTCGGCCCAACTCGTGGGATTCTTGTCACCCTCCCAGTTCAGCGGACTGACGACGCCCTCGTTGAACTTGGCCGCCTCTTCCAGCACTGCCTGGGCCGTGTCAAAACCGGCGTCCTCAAAACCAGGCAATCGGGCGATCTGCTCGATATCGGCCAGGTGCTTGATATTGAAAAGCATGTCCTTCAAAGGGGCAACGTAGCTCATGGGAAACCTCCGGTCATCATCAAAAATTTTTGTGCCGGGTTCAGAATGCTTTCTGCCCCGGCACACGGTGGTAAATTGCAGCGCAAAAGCTGCAATGTCACGCTTAAAGCGCGGCGGTCAGTTCCGGCACGGCAATGAACAGATCCGCCTCAAGGCCATAGTCGGCCACCGAGAAAATCGGCGCTTCCGGGTCCTTGTTGATCGCCACAATCACCTTGGAATCCTTCATGCCCGCCAGGTGCTGGATCGCGCCGCTGATGCCCGCTGCGATATAGAGCTGCGGTGCGACGATCTTGCCGGTCTGGCCGATCTGCCAGTCGTTGGGCGCGTAACCCGCATCCACCGCCGCGCGGCTGGCGCCAATGCCAGCACCCAGTTTGTCGGCCAGCGGTGTCAGCAGTTCGGTGAACTTCTCGGCCGAGCCCAGCGCGCGGCCACCAGCCACGATGACCTTGGCAGCAGTCAGCTCCGGACGGTCGTTCTTGGCGATCTCGCTGCCCAGGAATGTGGCCTTGTCGCTGGCAGCGACTGCGGCCAAGGACTCCACTGCAGCTGAACCACCGCTAGCGGCTGCGGCGTCGAAGCCAGTGCCGCGCACGGTGACAACCTTGATGCTGTCCGAGCTTTGCACCGTTGCCATGGCATTGCCGGCATAGATCGGGCGCTCGAAGGTGTCGGGGCTGTCCACCTTGGTGATGTCGGAAATCTGCCCCACATCGAGCTTGGCCGCCAGGCGCGGGGCGATGTTCTTGCCCGAGGCGGTAGCCGGGAACAGGATGTGGCTGTAGTTCTGCGCGACGCTCATGATTTGCGCCGTCATGTTCTCAGCCAAGCCATGGGCCAAGCCTTGGTCGTCAGCGTGCAATACCTTGGCCACTCCGGCGATCTGGGCCGCTGCTGCGGCTGCCGCACCGGCGTTTGATCCGGCAACCAGCACATGAACGTCAGAGCCGCATTGGAGCGCAGCGGTGACCGTGTTGAGGGTGGCGCCCTTGATGGACGCGTTGTCGTGTTCGGCAATTACGAGGACTGTCATTTAGATCACCTTTGCTTCGGTCTTCAGTTTGGCCACCAGGGTGGCAACGTCTGGCACCTTGATGCCGGCGCTGCGTTTGGGCGGCTCGCTGACCTTGAGGGTCTTGATACGCGCTGACACATCGACACCGAGGTCTTCTGGCTTGAAGACGTCGAGCTGTTTCTTCTTGGCCTTCATGATATTGGGCAGCGTCACGTAACGCGGCTCGTTCAGGCGCAGATCAGCGGTGACGATGGCTGGCAGGCTGATCAGAATCGTCTCCAGGCCGCCGTCGACTTCGCGCGTGACCTTGAGCTTGCCGTCTGCGGCTTCGAGCTTGCTGGCAAAAGTGGCTTGCGGCAGATCCGCCAGCGCGGCGAGCATCTGGCCGGTCTGGTTGCAGTCATCATCAATAGCCTGTTTGCCCAGGATGACGAGCCCGGGTTGTTCCTTGTCGATCAAGGCCTTGAGCAGTTTCGCAACGGCCAGCGGTTGCAGTTCGGCGCTGGTCTCGACCAGGATGGCGCGGTCGGCGCCAATGGCCATGGCGGTGCGCAGGGTCTCGGTGCATTGGGTCACGCCGCAGGAGACAGCGATGATTTCGGTGGCCACGCCTTTTTCTTTCAGACGCACGGCCTCTTCGATGGCGATTTCGTCAAAAGGGTTCATGCTCATCTTGACGTTGGCGATATCCACACCGCTGTTGTCCGACTTGACGCGGACCTTCACGTTGTAGTCCACCACGCGCTTGACTGCGACCAGGACTTTCATTGATGTAACTCCAGATAGTTGAAAAAAATCGACAAGTGGCTACGTCGTTCAATTGACGTGCACGTCAACGTTCGATTCTATGCGGAGTCGACCGCCAGACGGCATGCGCCAAGTCAAGCATCTACAAACAACACAAAATAGAACGATCGTGCTTTTTTAAATTATAACGACAATCAAACCAAAATAAGCTTCAGCAAACATCTCAATTTGCACGAGTGTGCAGCACCCGTTGCGGAAATGGAATCTCGATCTGATTCGTGCGCAGCGCACGCAGGATGTCCACGTTGATCAAAGACTTCAAATTCAGGTTGCCGTTCTCGGGATCGGCAATCCAGTAGCCGACGGTGAACTCAAGCCCATCGCTGCCAAACGCGGACAGTGACACCGAAGGCTCGGGGTCGCGCAGCACGCGCTCGTGATTCAGCGCGGCCTGGCGCAGCAGGCTCATCACCAGTTCCACATCGCTGTCATACGCCACTGAAACCACGGTTGACTGCCAGACCCGCGCATCGGCCAGCGAGAGATTCTCGACCCGGTTGGTAATCAGCATTTCATTGGGAACGATGGACTCACGCCCGGTCAGCGAACGGATCACGGTGTAACGCGCATTGATCTGGGTGATGCGGCCCTCGAAAGTGTCAACCCGAACGTTGTCGCCGATACGCATGCTGCGCTCGGCCAGAATGACAAAACCACTGACGTAATTGGCCGCCAGTTTCTGCAAACCGAAACCGACGCCTACGCCAATGGCGCCGCCGAGTACAGAGAGCGCCGCCAGATTGATGCCCACGGCCGACAAGGCCACCAGCAAGCCGACGAACAAAAGCAGCGCGCGGGTCGCGTTGCTGAGAGCCTTGCGCAGGGAGAGTTCACCACCGGTGGCCGATCGCAACAGGCGCGCCTCGATACCCGAGGAAATCCACAAGCTCACGATCAGCACACCACCGGCCGTCAGAACGCCCTCAATCAGCGTGCGCACCGACATGCTGGTGCCGCCCAACTTCCAGGTAATCTGGTCGAGTTCCTCCAGAATCACCGGCAACAGCCCGCTCACCCACAGCACCATCGCCAACCATGCCAGCCAGGAAATGCTGCGCTCCAGCAAGCGCACCAGTGGCGTTTGCTTGAACGCCGCCTGCAGCACCTTGACGCCCAGGCGAATCACCAAGAGTGCAATCAGTACCGGGATCGCGATTTTGAAAACAGCCAGCGTCACCCAGCGCACCAGCAAAGCGCGGGCCAGGTAAGCGAGAAGCAACAACAGCGTCGGAAAGAGGACTCCGTCAACGATATTCTTGCCAAACAGAATCGAGCGTTTGTCGCGCAAGCCCATGGCGCGGCCAGCGACTGCGGCCAAGACCCAGGCCATGGCCACGCACAGGGCCAGTGCCGCCAGTTC
This sequence comes from uncultured beta proteobacterium, assembly GCA_903896425.1. Classification (GTDB taxonomy): domain Bacteria; phylum Pseudomonadota; class Gammaproteobacteria; order Burkholderiales; family Burkholderiaceae_C; genus Rhodoferax. The sequence goes on from CAITXW010000451.1 coordinate 11,714, forward strand.
CCTCAGAGCCGCCGGTCTGGACAGCGCAGCGACCCAACTGTCGAGGTCCGTGAACGGAGCCTCAGACATCGGCCAGAACCCGAATGTGCGCCTCCACGCTGCGGCCCAGTGCGCTGAGGGCATAACCCCCCTCGAGACAGGACACAATGCGCCCCTTGGCATGGCGCCGAGCCACATCCTTGATGCGGTGTGTAATCCAGGCGTAGTCCTGTTCGACCAGACCCATCTGGCCCATGTCGTCTTCCCGGTGCGCATCAAAACCGGCGCTGATAAAGATCATCTCGGGCTCGAATGCTTCGAGCCGCGGAATCCAGGCAACTTCGATCAGTTCACGGATATCCATGCCCTTGGTGTAAGCCGGCACCGGTAGGTTGACCAGATTGGAAGCACTCGAGTGAACCCAGTCCAGCGGGTAAAACGGGTGTTGGAAAAAGCTCACCATCAGGATGCGCTGGTCGTTTGCAACAATATCCTCTGTGCCGTTGCCATGGTGCACATCAAAATCAACAATCGCCACCCGGCGCAAGCCGTGGCGCTCCAGCGCGTACTTGGCAGCGATAGCCACGTTGTTGAAGAAGCAAAAGCCCATGGCCTTGTCGCGGCAAGCGTGATGCCCAGGTGGGCGCACCGAGCAAAAAGCGGTTTGCATCTCACCGGCAATCACCGCATCGGTCGCGGCCAGGGCCGCGCCGGCCGAGCGCAGGGCTGCGTCCCAGGTGCTGACGTTGATGGATGTGTCGGGGTCAAGCTGGGCGTGCGTCGGGCCACCGGCATCGATTTCCTCGCGCAACCCGTCACTCAGGCCGCGCAGTGATGCAACGTGCAGGCGTCCGTGGGCCAGCTCAATATCAACCAGCGAGGCCAGCGGCGCTTCGCGCCGATCCAGCGCCACGTCCAGGCCCGAGATCAGAATGCGATCTTCAATGGCATCGAGCCGCTCCGGGCATTCGGGGTGGCCTGGTCCCATTTCATGTTTCCAGCAGTCGCTGTGGGTAAAGTATCCGGTCATCGTCACAGTGTTCGTCCCTCTTCGAGTATTTTTGGTAAGGTCACGCCATGAATGCGCAACAAAAACTGAAATCACTGGTGGATCAGCTTAACACGGTGATCGTCGGCAAGCCCGCACAGACGCAAGATTGTGTCGCCTGCCTGCTTGCCGCCGGTCACCTGCTGATTGAGGACGTCCCTGGCGTGGGCAAGACAACCCTGGCGCACGCCCTGGCCCGAACCTTTGGCCTGCAGTTCGCGCGCGTGCAGTTCACGGCCGACCTGATGCCCAGCGATCTCAGCGGCGTCGCAATCTATGAGCGCGTCAAAGAGCAGTTTGTGTTTCACCCCGGTCCGCTGTTCACCCAAGTGCTGTTGGCCGACGAGATCAACCGCGCCAGCCCCAAGACGCAAAGCGCCCTGCTCGAGGCGATGGAGGAAAAGCAGGTCAGCGTCGACGGCGAAACCCGCGCCCTGCCGACCCCGTTCTTTGTCATCGCAACACAAAACCCGCATGACCAGGTCGGCACTTATGCACTGCCGCAGTCGCAGATGGATCGTTTTTTAATGCGCATCTCGCTGGGCTACCCGGACCGTGCCGCCGAGCGCACGCTGCTCAGCGGCAGTGACCGGCGCGATCGCGTTGGCGCATTGCCCAGCCTGCTGACTGCCAGTGAACTGCAGGAACTGCAACAACAAGTCCTGGCCATTCATGCGGCTGCGCCGCTGCTCGACTACGTGCAGGATCTGATCGCCGCGACGCGCAGCGGCCAATGGTTCCAGACGGGCCTGAGTCCGCGTGCTGGCATGGCCGTGCTGCGTTGCGCGAAGGCGCAAGCCCTGCTCTGCGGACGCGATTACGTGGCACCCGACGATGTGCAATCGATCCTGGCGCAGACCGTGGCGCACCGCCTGACCCCGCTGCGCGATGCCGGGCGCGGTGCAGTGGAACAGGTGCGCGCCATGATCGACGCGGTGCCCCTGCCATGAATTTGTTCCAGCGCTGGCTGGAATCGCGGCTGCCGCTGTCCGACAGCCTCACGCTGACCCAACGCAACGTCTACATCCTGCCAACCGGAGCGGGTTTCATGCTGGCGGCCACGCTGCTGGTGCTATTGATCGCTTCGATCAATTACCAGCTCAACCTGGGCTACCTGTTAACTTTTCTGCTGGCCGGCAGTGCTATCGTCGGCATGCATGTGAGTCACGGCACCCTGCGCGGATTGAGCTTAAGCCTGCTCCCACCTGAACCCCAGTTCGCAGGCGGCAATGCCCTGGTCAGAGTCTCACTGCAAAGCCAGCGCCGCAGCGTGCGCCACGGCATTGGCATTGCGCTCATGGGCTCGGATCAATGGGCATGGACCGATGTACCAGGCTTTGGCAGCAGCACCCTGCACATCGCTTTTGCACTGCCGCGCCGTGGTTGGCAGCGCGTACCAACGATCACGGCCGAAACGCGCTATCCGCTCGGAACCTTTCGCGTCTGGACGGTCTGGCGTCCGGCTGCGCAGGTGCTGGTTTATCCGGCGCCCGAGTCAAAACCGCCAGCGCTGCCGCTGGGTGAAGCACATGCCGACGGCGCTGCCAGCGCGCATCCCTCAACCAGCGGCGACTACGATGGCGTGCGCACCTACCGCCGCGGCGACCCACCCAAGCGCATCGTCTGGAAGAAGTTGGCCAAGGCAGATGAACTGATCAGTCGCGACGCCGAACAACTCCAGCACGCTCAACTATGGCTGGACGCCAGACAGTGCGGCACAGGGGACCCCGAGCAACAACTCGCTCGCTTGTGTGCCTGGGTATTGCAGGCTGAGGAACAGGGGCTCGATTACGGTCTGCGCCTACCTGCGCTGGAAATCAGACCCGGCAGCGGATCAGCGCAGCGGACGCGCTGTCTGAGGGCGCTGGCCTTATGCTGAATCAGCTAAGGCAACTGCCACGCGACAGCCGTGACACGCTGTTCCTGCTGCTCGTCATTGGCTGGCTGGTGCTGCCGCAGTTTGCACATTTGCCGCTCTGGTGCTCACTGTTTGCCGCCGGGCTCGCGCTGTGGCGTGCCTGGTTGGCACTCAAGGCCCGCGCCCTGCCCTCGCGCTGGTGGCTGGCTGCGCTGCTGCTGGTCACGCTGGTGGCGACCTATGCCACTTACAAGACCCTGCTTGGACGCGAGGCCGGCGTCACGCTGATCGTCGTGCTGCTGGCTTTGAAGATGCTGGAGTTACGCGCCCGACGCGACGCCTTCGTGGTCTTCTTTCTCGGCTTCTTCACTCTGCTGACCAACTTTTTTGAATCGCAATCACTGCTGACGGCTGCCGCCATGCTGCTGGGCTTGCTGGGTTTGCTCACAGCGCTTGTCAACGCCCACATGCCGGTCGGCAAACCGCCCCTGCTGCAGGCGGCAAGAACTGCCGCCGGGATGGCCTTGCTTGGTGCACCGATCATGCTCGTGCTGTTTCTGCTGTTTCCGCGTCTGGCGCCCTTGTGGGGCCTGCCGTCCGATGCCATGAACGCGCGCAGTGGCTTATCCGAAACGATGCAGGTTGGCAACATCGCCAAACTGGCACTGGACGACAGCATTGCGCTGCGCATCCGCTTTGACGCAGGCCCACCGCCCAATGCGGCGCTTTACCTGCGTGGGCCGGTGTTGTCGGATTTTGATGGCCGGGAGTGGCGCGCTCTGCGCCCGCAATCGCCCAGACGCCTGCACATGGACTCCGAGTTGCAGGTGAGTGGCACGCCAGTTGGCTATGAAGTTACGCTGGAGCCGAGTCGAAGGCCCTGGCTGTTGGTGCTTGACGCCACGCCGGCGCCACCCCAAGGCTCAGGTTTTACGGCACGCCAGAGCGCAGACCTGCAGTGGCTTATCGATCGCCCAGTAACAGAACTGCTACGCTACCGGGCGCAGAGCCACCTGGCTTTTCGACACGGACCGCTGCAACCGGTGGCGGGCCTGCAGACCTACCTGGCGTTGCCACCGGGCTTGAACCCGCGCACGCTGCAACTCGGTGTGGAATTGCGTCGGGACGTTTCCGATGAAGCCCTGCGGGTGCAGAGTGTGCTTGAGCGTTTGCGCAACGGTGGCTACCGCTACACCCTGGAGCCCGGCCTGTTTGGTCAGCACAGTGCCGACGAATTCTGGTTCGAACGCAAGCAGGGCTTTTGTGAACACATTGCCGCAAGTTTCGTGATTCTGATGCGCGCCTCGGGTGTTCCGGCGCGCGTCGTCACGGGCTATCAGGGCGGCGAAATGAACGCACTTGATGGCTATTTTGTCGTGCGCCAGAGTGATGCCCACGCCTGGGCCGAGGTCTGGTTGAGCGGACGCGGCTGGATTCGGGTCGACCCCACCACGGCCGTGGCGCCCGGGCGCACCAACGCCTCGCAGCGCCTGCTGGGGCCAAGCAGCAACCTTGGCGACGCGCTGCGCGCCGGCGTCAGCCTCGAGTTGGCGCTGCGCCTGCGCGCCCTGTGGGACGCCACCAACAATGGCTGGAACCAGTGGATCCTCAACTACAGCCAGGAGCGCCAGTTTGACCTGTTGCGCGGCATCGGCTTTGCCGCACCCGGCTGGGAAGATCTGAGCTATCTGCTGCTGGGCATTGTGGTGCTGGCCAGTCTCGCCGGTGCGGCCTGGACACGTTGGGAACGCAGCCGGCAAGACCCCTGGCTGCGCCTGCTCGGGCGGGCCAGGCTTCATCTGCAACACAAGGGCATCTGGCTTGCCCCCAACAGTCCGGCGCGCACCATGGCCGCCCGACTGGCCGCGCAGACTGAAGCGCTTGACCCCGCCGCAACGGCATTACAAGCCTGGCTGTTGCGTCTGGAGGCGCAGCGCTACGCGCCGGGGCAAAGCGCCAGTCTGGCTACACTGCAACGTGAATTCAAACAACTGACGCAATGCCCTTGAGTCCACGCCCGGTTCTGATTGCCCTCGTTTTGATCGCTGCCTGGAGCATGGCCACGGCCGCGCCCACCAGCAAAAAACCGAAGAAAAAACCGCATGCCGCAAAACCGGCAGCAGCGTCGGGCCCCAGCTATGCCCATCGCAAAGACGCGATGCAGGCAGCCGATGACATTGCCGCGCGGCGCTCCCTGAACCGCAAAGCAGTGCGCCGTGCCCTCGCACAAGCCCATTACATCCCCTTGATTGCCAAACTCATCCTGCCGCCGACAGTTGGCACACCCAAGAACTGGCAGCTTTACCGCAGCCGCTTCATTGAACCGGTTCGCATCCAGGCCGGCGTGCGCTTTTGGCAGACGAACCGCGAAGCGCTGGCCCGCGCTGAGCGGGAGACCGGGGTTCCCGAAGAAATCATCGTCGGTATCATTGGTGTTGAAACCATTTATGGCCAGCAGATGGGCAACTACCGTGTCATCGACGCCCTGGCAACGCTAAGTTTTGACTTTCCGCCCAGTCACCCACGCGCCACCGAGCGCAGCGCATTCTTTCGTGCCGAACTGGAGGAATTCCTGAGCCTTACGCAGCGCAGCGGTATCGACCCGCTGACTGTGCGCGGCAGCTATGCCGGCGCCATGGGCCTGCCGCAATTCATGCCCTCAAGCTGGAGCCGGTTCGCAGTTGATTACGACGATGATGACAAGATAGACCTGCTGCGCAGTCCGTCCGATGCAATCGGTTCGGTCGCCAACTATTTCAAGGCCTTCAACTGGCAGCCGGGACTGCCAACGCATTACGCGGTCAGCTTTGACGCGGGAACACTTGATCTGGAAGGCTTGCTGCTGCCAGACATACTGCCGACCTTCAGTGTCGCCAGTTTCACGACAAAAGGCGCTGTTCTTGACGGCGCGGCCCTGCAGCACAAGGGTCCGCTGGCTTTGGTTGAATTACAGAATGGCGACGCGCCGCCGAGCTATCTGGCAGGCACCGAAAACTTTTACGCCATCACGCGTTACAACTGGAGCAGCTACTACGCCATGGCGGTGATTGAGTTGGGGCAGGAAATCAAAGCGGCTAGGCTGCGATGAACTTCAGGCCTTGTCGCCAAAGCACGACGTATTAAGTGTCAAACTATCTGACAAGGTATCAGGGCATCCTCATTGACTCCATAGACCGCGCACAGTCGGTGATATCCATCTGCCACGATGACCTTGCCAAGTTCAGGTGCCCGGACAAGCAAGAGCGGCGACAGGAACACACCCTTTTGTAACTTCTTGCGGTCCTTCTCAACGTGCGAGTTGCTCACACCCAGCAATGACAGCCCTGAAGCACGAAAAATATCCTTAGCCTTAAAGTGCGACAACTTGGCTTTGCGAAGCGCTGAAACTGTTTTTGTGACCATCTTGGGGCCCATGGTCAATGCTAAATAACTGGCCGCCGCAGGATAGTCATGATCCTCGGGCGCATCGAGCCAAATTGGATCTTTGGATTTTTTAGTGACCATAAGAAATCTCCGTGAAAAATCGTATTGATCAGGATGAAGGCAAGTCCGGTCAACAAGGAGTGAGCAAAGTTTTGTAACCCAACAATCCTTCAATGCGATCCTGATTATCGGTCAACATAATTCTGCATTTGATGCGAAGCAACAATTGCGCATACTGGGGTGGTAAATTTTCAAAAGACTGAGGTGGAGTGAAGTAGTACCCAAAGAAACCATACCTTGTGTAAAGCCTGTCAACGCTCCATTCAGGTGCGGCGTTTAATGAATAGGCACTTTTGCCGTGAAGGAGATAAATTGTTCAAGATCACTTTGATTGCCGCCGCATTGATAGCCGCATCTGCTGCATCCTTTGCTCAGACAACAGCCACTCCAGCACCAGCTAAACCAGTCACTGCAACTGCCCCTGCTGCTGCACCCGCCGCCGCTCCAG
>CAITXW010000452.1 GCA_903896425.1 uncultured beta proteobacterium
AGTAAAGAGGGCATAGCTATTAGTAGCGTCAGTAAGGGTATAGCTGGTAAAGGTGATTGGCTTGTTCGTTCCTACGTCCCCGGTACCATCGAAAAGGGCGCCAACAGTGGTTAATGATGCGCCGGAAGCGACGCTTGATAGATCAGGTTTAAGTGAGTTGACGGTTGCCGTCCTGTCCGTGTTGCCGTTGTAGACTTTGTCGGTTCCCTGCGCGAATACCCACGCTTTCGCATCCACCGTCACTGCTGTCACTAGCGCCGCAACTTTGTAAGCAGCTATTTCTGTGGCGGTATTGGTGTAACCATCCGGATTGAAGCGAATGGTCGTGGTGATGGAGGCGCTTACTTTGCCTGGGGCCACGAATCTGACCGTCCCCGCGAGAACGCCGGGACCGGTGCCGTCGCTGTCGGCGTGCAGAAGCACGTTACCACCGGCGGCGCTGATCGCATCATTGACGAGCACATCATTGTTGGCGCGAAGAATCACGGAATTCGTGGCACCCCCACCGTCGGCGGTGACCGCAACGACACTTACGTTATGTCCGGCACTCATGTCGATCACGGCACCAAGACCCGTGGCGGTGACTGCAGCAGTGGCGAGCACATCGTTTCCAGCGGTCATCTCGATCATGGAACCGTTATTGCTGAAGACGAGCGCGCCACCTACACCTACGTTCACGTTATTTCCAGCGATCAGCTTGAGCCCGGAACCAATGGCGTTGCCGGTGACTGCGGCATCGATGTTCACGTTATTTCCGGCGTTCAATGTGAGGATATGGGTCGGCCATGTCAGCGCGTCGGCTACAGTGATATTACCGGCACTGAGGCCGGCACCTGCCGTGCTCACTGTTATGTTGGCCCCAATTAAAGCGTTTTGAAGATCGATGATTTGAAGTATCGATGTCGCAGCATTTGCGCCATTGTCTGCAAACGTGTTCGCTGTGTTTGTGTAAGTAGTGGTAGTAGGGCCAAGACTCTGAATCGTCACATCGGTCGGGTCGAGCAGCCACGTGCCACTCTTGCCGTACGGTGCGTTGGCGTTAATCTTTATTCCCGCCACATCCAGCCAAAGGCCGGACGTTTCGATCAAGCCGCCGTCGCCGCCCAGTGCGCCGCCGCGCGCCGAAATGCTGCCATAGGCGCGCGTCGAGTCGTTTGCCCACAGCACGACCTTGCCGCCGCTGCCATTGGTGATAGCGTCAGCAGTGATGGTGGAGTCCGCGCTCATGTAAGTCGCGGCGGCGTTCTGGATATTGGAGTTCTTGCCTTGGTAGTCGCCGCCGATCAGCACGGTTCCGCCGCCTGCGTCGCCGGAGGCATTGATGTGCCCGCCGAACAGGCCGACGTGGTGGCCCGTAGCCGTAACGCTGCCGCCGGTCTGCTCCGCGCCGGTGCCAGAAACATCCAGCGTACCGCCCACGTTCAAAGTACCGCTTTGCATGTCACCCATCAGCCGGATCGTGCCGTTGCGGTTCTCAATCGTCTGCGCCTGGATAACACCGGTATTGTTCACCGCGCTCTGCAACAGGCTGCCAGCCGCCTGCGCGGTCAGCAATACTTGTCCACCATCGGCCTGGATCAGGCCACCGTTTTGTACCAGCGCGTTCACTGCGCCCTGGTTTACCGTCACGTTAAGCAGACCGTCACCCGCCACGTCGAGCGTGATGGCGTTGCCGGCAGCCAGTGCCACGCTGCCGAGTCTGGCCCGAATCACGCCGTTGTTGGTGACGTTGGCACCCAGCAACGCGACATAGCCGCCGTCGGCGTTGAGGTTGCCCTGATTGACGACCGCGCCGCTGCCGACACCGGCAAATTTGTAGTTGCCGGCCATGAAGTCACTGTCGGTGAGGTTCAGGCTGGAGGCCACCAGGCCAGCGACGTTGACCGATGCACCTTGGCCGAACAGGATGCCGTTCGGATTGAGCAAGAAAACTTTGCCGTTGGCGCTCAAGCTGCCCAAAATGCTCGAAGGATCCGAGCCCAGCACCCGGTTCAGTGCGACTGAGTTGCTGTTGGGCTGCACGAACTGGACCGCCTCGCCCAGGCCGATGTTGAAACTCTGCCAGTTGATCGCC
>CAITXW010000453.1 GCA_903896425.1 uncultured beta proteobacterium
CATGGTGCTGGCCAAAAGCGATCTGGCGCTGGCTTCGCGCTACGCCGAACTGGTGGCGGATGTGCGCCTGCGCAAGAAAATTTTCAGCGCCATCGAACTGGAATGGCAGCGCACCGCCAACGTGCTGAGTCTGATCACCGGCGAGCCCGAGCGACTGGCCAACAACGAGGCGCTGCAACGCTCGATCCGGCATCGCTTTCCCTATATCGACCCCCTGCATCACCTGCAGGTGGAACTGATACGCCGCTTCCGGGGTGGTCAAACCGATGAGCGCATCCAGCGCGGCATCCACATCTCGATCAACGGCATCGCGGCTGGGCTGCGCAATACGGGTTAGCAGGGTATCCCGTATGTAGCGCAGCGCAATACGGGAAAGTCAACGCAACGGGCCCCGTATTGCGCCTTCGGCTCCATACGGGCTACCCCAGAAGCAATTCCCGCACCGCCGCCAGTTGCCTGCGCGAGACCAGCAGCAATTCGTCCAGACCGCTCAGCCGCACGGCCCAGGCTTCGCCTTCCGGGCCGTCGTTCTGGCGCTCCAGCGCGCGCACCGCAGAGCGGGCCACCAGCGCGTTGCGGTGGACGCGCAGCAGGCGCTGTGGGTAGCGTGCCTCCAGTTCGTTCAGTGAGCCCTCCAGGATGTAGCTGCGCGTCGCCGTGCGCAACGTGAGGTACTTGAGTTCGGCCTTGAGGTACAAAACCTCGGCCACGGGCACGCGCTCGGTGCGGCCACGTTCCTGCACGATCAGCACCTCGTCAGTCGATTGCGGCAACAGCGCGCGCTCGGCCTGCAACCACTTCTGCACTTTCTGCAAAGCCAGTTGCAATCGCTCCAGCCGCACCGGCTTGGTCAGGTAATCGAGCGCTTCGAGTTCAAACGCCTGCAGCGCGTGCTCGGCATGCGCCGTCACAAACACCACCGCTGGCGGCGCCACCAAGCTGCGCAGCGTGCGCGCCAAACTCAGCCCATCGGTACCCGGCATGTGAATGTCAATCAGCGCGACATCGAAGGCCTGTTGCTGCAAGCACAGCATCGCCTGCGGCGCATCGGCCGCCTCGGCCTCGACGCTAGCCCCAGGCGCGCGGCAGTCGGCCAGCAGGGTGCGCAGCCGCGCACGTGCCAGCGGCTCGTCATCCACCAGCAGGACCTTCAAAGGCTGGTTCATGCTGGCACCTCGATCCGGACCTGATAAACACCATCGCGCAGACCACTCTGGAACCGTCCCTGCACATCGTGCAGCAGCTTGAGCCGGTTGCGCGCATTGGCCAGCGCCTCGCCGTGACCAGCTTCACCCGGCCCGGCCGGTACCGTGTTCGTCACCTTGATGACGACCATGTCGCCACGGCGCTGCGTCGAGATCCGGATTTGCGCGCCGCTGGCGCTGGGTTCGACACCGTGTCGCACCGCGTTCTCAACCAGAGGCTGCAAGAGCAGGGGCGGCAGCATGGCTGCCGAGGCGGCGGCGTCAAGCGCCCACTCAACTTCAATGCGCTCGCCAAAGCGCACTTGCTCAATCGCCAGATAACGCTGCGCCAACGCAATTTCATCGGCCAGCGTGACCGCCTTGCGACGCTCGCTCAGAGCATGGCGGAACAGGTCACTCAAATCCTCCAGCAAGGTCTCGGCCTTGGCCGGCTCTGCACGCACCAGGGCAATTGCGGTGTTGAGCGTGTTGAACAGAAAATGCGGACGGATGCGCGCCTGCAACTCACCCAAACGGGCCGCCGTGTCGGCCGGCATCTGGCCACGCGCGCGCAACACCAGCGCCGCCACCAACACGGCTGCCAGCAGCGCGCCGCTGGCAGCACACGCCAACCAGGGGGCCGGGTCGAGCAAACCGACCAGGGACAAAACCGCGCAGCCATACAAGCCGGCCACAGCACCCAGCAACACGCCCGCAACTTGCTGGGCTACGCTGCCCAGTCGCGCCAACGGCTTTTTCAGGCTGCAGGCAGAGATCAACCAGAGCAGGGTTGCGGGCAGTGCGCCCCCCGTGAACAGGGACAAGCGGTTCAACCATTCCAGCGCAGAACTCGCACCAAACAAGGCCGCCACCGCCACCACGGCCTCGACAAACAGGACCGCGCGCAACACCACACCGAGCTTGCAGGCGTCAAAAACCAGGGGCCGCGGCCGTGCCGACCCGACCGGGTCGGACGAGCGTTCCTGGAAGGTCGATAAAATTTGTGTGTCCTTCATGAATGATCCAGTTGGCCGATGCCCGTGGACTTGCATCCGCCAGCCCGATTATTGATGATTCCCTGTTGCAACGCCTTCCCCCCTACACGGCCGTCGAAAGCCGGCGCCCCCTGTCATGTCACACAATCAATTTGACAAAAAATCGCAAGCCTGGTCTGCCCTGTTCTCAGAGCCGATGAGCGACCTGGTCAAACGCTACACCTCGAGCGTCGATTTTGACAAGCGCCTGTGGCAAGCCGACATCGCCGGCTCGCTGGCGCACGCCGACATGCTGGCGGCGCAGGGCATCCTCAGCGCCGCTGACCACGCCGCCATCCAGGATGGCATGCGCAGTATCCGCAGCGAAATCGAAGCCGGCGGCTTCGAGTGGAAGCTTGATCTGGAAGACGTGCACCTCAACATCGAGGCGCGCCTGACACAACTCGTCGGTGATGCCGGCAAGCGCCTGCACACCGGGCGCAGCCGCAACGACCAGGTGGCAACCGACGTGCGCCTGTGGCTGCGCGACGAGATTGACCTCATCATCGCCCTGCTGACCGACCTGCAAAAGGCCTTGCTCGAGGTGGCCGAAAAGAACGTAGAAGTGATCCTGCCCGGTTTTACGCACCTGCAGGTGGCGCAGCCGATCAGCTTTGGCCACCACATGCTGGCCTACGTTGAGATGTTCAGCCGCGATGCCGAGCGCATGGGCGAGGTACGCCGGCGCACCAACCGCCTGCCGTTGGGCGCCGCCGCGCTGGCTGGCACCAGCTACCCGCTGGACCGCGAGCGCGTTGCTGCCACGCTGGGCATGGTCGACGAGAAAGGCCGCCCACAGGTCTGCCAGAACAGTCTGGACGCCGTCAGCGACCGCGACTTCGCCATCGAATTCAGCGCTGCTGCTGCCCTGTGCATGGTGCATGTCAGCCGCTTGTCGGAAGAACTGGTGCTGTGGATGAGCCAGAACTTTGGCTTCGTCAAGATCTCGGACCGCTTCACCACCGGCAGCTCCATCATGCCGCAGAAGAAAAACCCCGACGTGCCCGAACTGGCACGCGGCAAGACCGGGCGCGTCGTCGGCCATTTGATGGGCCTGCTCACGCTGATGAAAGGCCAGCCGCTGGCCTACAACAAGGACAACCAGGAAGACAAGGAGCCGCTGTTCGACACGGTGGACACGCTCAAGGACACGCTGCGCATTTTCAGCGAGATGGTCGGCGGCCAGCTCAATGAAGCGACGGGTCAGAAGGAAGGCGGCATCAGCGTCAACGCGCAGGCGATGGAACAGGCCGCCGCACGCGGCTACGCCACCGCCACTGATCTGGCCGACTATCTGGTGAAAAAAGGTCTGCCGTTTCGCGACGCACACGAGACTGTGGCCCACGCGGTGAAGGCCGCCATCGCGCACCAGGTCGATCTGTCCGAACTGCCGCTGGCCGTGCTGCAGCAGTTCAACCCGAAGATCGAGAAAGATGTGTACGAGGTGCTCTCGCTGCGCGGCTCGCTCAACGCCCGCGACATCCTGGGCGGCACCGCGCCGAACCAGGTGCGCGCCCAGATTGCGCGCCAGCGCGCGCGGCTGGGCTAGGGTTTCAAAGCGCCAGCACCGAATCGAGCCCGCGCTGCACGCCACCCAGCGCGTCAAACTTGCGGATTGCCAACTTTTCGGAGTTGATATGAGCGTCAAGAAAACTTCCCGCGCCAATACGGCTTACGTTCTGCTCGTTGTAGGCCTGTTGTTTCTGTTGGGCGGATTCGCGAATTCAGGCTGGCGGTCGCTTGCCTTCTTGTTGGCTGCCCTGAATCTTTCTGTCGGCGCCGTGCTGATCACATCCGTGTCAATTGTCGAGGGCGTTCCTTGGCTGGTTCGACGTATGTCACGATCTGGTGCGCCCGTCTGGGTTGGCGAAACTCTTCATGCCGATGGAGGTAGACACAAGGTCCGCTATGACTTTGACAGTCACAACCAGCCCCGGTTTGTGGCGCACGACATTTGCAGCGCCATTGGAAGAAAGGTCCCCAATGAAAGTGCAATTCAATGTGAAGGTATCCCGCTACTGAGGCAAGGTGAATACAACTGCTTTTCTGAGGCAAACGTACAAGCCTACTTGGCTCCACTGGCCATCAAGAATCGTGCAGCCAATCGACTGCTGATTGACATACGCAATGAAGTGCTGCGGAAGTTGGAAAAACAGCGTGAACAGAAGGAAGTTAGGGAGCAGGTTTCTTCGCCGCCCAAATCGACGGCTGGATGAACCTGCTTAGAAGCCGACGACCCGCAGTGAACGTCAAGTCTGGAGAAAGTCCTGGGCCGGCATCATCTGGCCAATAGGGAGTGGCCCCTATTTTATATCTGTCATTGCTTATTCAATGATGCATATCAGCCTTATGCACCATAACTCGCATTAGGATGAACCTGAAGTGCTGGGAAGGCGATTACTCATTCATCGACGTATCGACTTTGACAAGGCATCGTGCCTGGCATTGCTGCCATACGCCTCACCATCCGTCGGTTCCGTGTTCCGGTGTGGCGAGATGGACGATAGCGGTTTCTCTACGAACGGAGGTTCACCATGAAACGCAACACTCAACTCACCCTCAAGGTGCTCAATGCCACTCTGCTGGCTGTGGCTATCTGCGCCTGCGCGCCAGTCGCCGTCACGCGGACGGCCAGCGGACAGCTCTGCAGGCCAGAGGCAGCCAAGGCGATGGCAGCAAAGGACCATTGCCTGCGCTGCCACGGCGTGACCAAACAAAAGGAAGGACCGAGTTTCGGTGTTGTGGCAAAGAGGTACCGGGGCAGTCCCACTGCCGAGGCCGATCTCTACGCGCACCTGACGAGCCACGACGTGTCGATGATGTCAGACGAAAACACCGGGGTTCACAAGTGCATCGCCGGCGAGAACCCGGAAAAGATCCGAAACATGGTGCGCTGGATCCTCGATCAATAACCCCGAGCCGGCTGCTCCACAGTTGACGATCATCGTCCGCAGTCCGCAGTCCGCAGTCCGCAGTCCGCAGTCCGCAGGAACAGAATAAGGGCAATGAGCGTGAAAAAACAGTGCGGACAGATGTTTATTTCGCTGTTGTGGGCGGCTGCC
>CAITXW010000454.1 GCA_903896425.1 uncultured beta proteobacterium
CTTCAGATAGGGTCCGTCCCATTTGGCTTCGTTCGCCGGCTTGGTCATCAGGGCATTGAGACCTTCTTCGGTGCTGGGGTAGTGCCCGGTATCCAGACGGTACTGATCAAGCGCCTGTCCGAAGGCGTGCATCTGATCCCGCACGACCGTGATCTGGGACTTGCCGACCTGCTTGAAGTAGCGCGGCCCGACGTAACCCACCAGCATGCCAATGATGACGATCACCACCAGAAGCTCGAGCAAAGTAAAACCTGCGCTGCGCCGGCCCTTCAAGTGCGTACTCCCGGCATTGCGCGCTGCGCGTGGCTGAAGTCCATCATCAGGCTTTTCCTGTCGCGGCGCGATATTCCCGAATGATGTCTTCCGGAGTCCGCAAACCATCAATCCGTATCCAGGGCTTGCCGGGCGCTGCCCGCAAAAAGGTCACCGGCACATGGTTCATCTTGTCGCCACGGAAAGAGTCAAACGCCTTTTGCAGGGTCACGCTGGCTTCCAGCGTACCGCCGTAAAACTGCCATTGCGGACCTGCAGCCAGTTTTTTTGCAAAGCTGTTCAGACGCACGGGCGTGTCGTATTCGGGATCGACCGAAATCGACAGCATGTGAAACTTCTCGTGCTCCTTGCCCAGTCTGTCCTGCACCCTTGAAAACATCTGAGTCGTCACCGGGCAAATGGTGGTGCAGGATGTGTACATGAATTGCAGCAAGACCGGTCGTCCATCGTCAAGCTCCGCCGCGACGCTGACCTTCTTGCCATCCTGTCGCACCAGGGTGAGCGGCGGAATGCTGTAACTGGCCTCACTGCGCTTGAGTTCCGTCGCGGCCATCGCACTGTGATCGTGTTGATGTGCAGCACCCTTGGCGCCCTCCTGCGCCAGCGCGGCGGACGACACCCAGACACCGGTTGCAATCAATAAGGCAGCGATATTTTTCATTTCAACTCCACATCCGTTAATAAATTCATCCAGCTCAATTGCCCGAGACATAGTCACTCTTTTTCACCATGAGATAGCGTCGCTGAATCGCCGGATTAGCCGGCCTTCCATTGGGCAGCAATGGCGGATTGAGCATCGAATCGCGGTACTGCGCCACGCGAGATTCCGGGCCGTCGGGCGCATCCGGCTTGCTGGCGTCAACTGGAACCGTGACAAGCGTGGCCGCCGGCGCAGCGCTCTTTTGCGCGTTGGCACTTGCTGCAGGGGCTGCGGCACCATCGACCCCAGCGCGGCTCGCACTGGCTGGCTTGACCTGCGGACGCGGCGCTTCCACCACCAGGGGTAATTCCTCGTCGTCGCCGCCCAGATTGCTCAGTTCCACCGCACCATTGGCGCCATCGCGCTGATAGATGGCGGGCCCGGCAGCAAATACAGAACCGGCCAGGGTTAGCACCATGCTGAATGTCAGCCCGATGAGAATGAATTTTTTCATGGAATGATCAAGCTCGATTCGGCGAGCAACTGAGGCCCGCTTTCATTGGCAAAGCGAACGATGTAAGCACCCTTGGAGGCAAACCGCTGGTCGGGCGCCAAACTCAAATGCGGATACAGGGTGGTGCCTCGACTCATGTCTGCGCCGCCGCGCTGATGACTGATCTGGATGCGGGCCGACTCGCCCATCGTCGAAGCACCATATTTCTTCAACAGATCGCCAGCGCGCCCCAGAGCCGTGCGATCCCGGGTCTCCTGCTCCGACTTGATGCCTTCGCGGATGCTCAACATGGTTTCTGCACGCTCAACCAGATAGTCCCGAAAGACGTTGTCCAGCATCTCTGCCAGCGTATCCGTCATGAAATTGAGCGCGAAAAAAATTTCTGATTGCATCGCCTCGTCAACCAGGTCCAGCTTGCCGGTATGGAGCCAGACATGAAAATTGTCCAGATTTTTTGCGCGGTTTTCGGGCAATTCGTAGGGATAGACCAGGGATGACTGCGCTCTCCAATTTGCCGACAAAGGGGCACGTTCACCCTTGGCCAGCAAACCTGAAAAATAGCTTCTTGTGGAAACCGGAACGATGGCCCCCAATGCCTTCACATCATCGGGCCGTAGCCAGAACATCAGCACATCTTCGGGCATGGTCGCGCTCAATGCCAGTCGCAAGGAGTCGACCGCGGGCAGGTCCGATCGCAAGACCTGGTCTGCCACCGCAATGCCTGAGCCACTGAGCGCATGCGTCAAGGTCTGTGCGGCCGCGCGGCCGACCTCGCCGTCCCGGTAAATCTGCACGACCCGCTTGGGCGACTCTTTCTGGCTCAGCAGATGGTGAGCCATCGCGGCCGACTCCAGCGCAACACCCGCTGAAAAATAGAAGACGTAGGGCGACTGATTGGTGGCTGGCGCATCAACACTTGGAAACCAGCACGGAACCCGCTCACGCGCACAAAAATCATGTACCGGTTGCCAGGTCGAATTGGACGCGCCCGACAGCAAGGCAAAAACCGGTTGGCTGCGGTAACGGGCTTCCAACTGCGCACCCCAGGTCGCAGGCGCACCCTGCAACTCCCATAGGTCCAGGCTCCAATTGCGCTCGGTTCCAAGAATCATCTCTGCTGCAGAAACCATGTGATGACGGGTGCGTCCCTGCGTCTGCGTCACAGTGCTGCTGTTCTTCTGGCGAAAAATGGTGCGCATCATATCGATCAGCACCTTGCGCCGCAGCGGGTCAACATCCGGTGTGATCACCGTGGCAAAACGAATCGTGGTGGCGCTCACGCCCGGCGACCATTGCGCCGACAGCTGCCGCAAATAGAGGGTCAGTGCCTTGAGCTCTGATGGATTCAAGCTGTAGCGCGGCATGAGCGCGCTCAACTCCCGACCCTGGATGCTGACGCCCGCGTTGATTGCCGCCGCCAACGTGGCGTCGGTATAGGGCTCATGCGTGCGGTTAAAGTTTTTTCCGACGTGGGGGTCCATGGTTGCGAGCCGCTTGTCACCACGTGCTGCAAACAGAAAATTGCCGGTGATCGGCTGCACCGCAATGTCGCCCTCAACCTGGCCCATTCCGCTGCGACGGTGGCAGTTGACACAGGCGGCCTGGGCACCGGAGACCGGGTCGCGTCCCAAGCGGCTTGCCTTGAGTTCGCCCGACGACAACACGCCCTGCTCATAAATTTGGCGACCCCGTTCCAGTTCGACGGCCTGGCCAGACACAGCGGCCTGGGCGAGCGCCGCAACCGGCAAAAGCAGGCTCAGGACGAAGGTCACCGGATTGAAGTTCATTTGATCGCAAGCAAGGCCAGATCAAATACAAGAACCTCATTGGGGCCGATGTCATTGCCAACACCCCGCTCCCCATACGCCAGTTGTGAGGGAACGACGATTTGCCACTGCGAGCCCACCGCCATGGCGGTCAGCGCCTGTTTCCAGCCGGCTATCAGTGACGAGACTTTCAAGTTGGCCGGACGCCCCGCTTCGCTTGCATCAAACTCGGTGCCGTTGATCAACGCACCGCGGTAATTGACTTCCACCATGTCAGACTCCATCGGCTTTTTGCCGGCACCTTCTTTGAGCACCTTGTAGAGCACACCGCCGGGCAGGGCCAACACCCCTTTCTGGCCTTTGTACTGCGCCAGAAAAGCGTCGCCGTTCTTTTTGTTTTCGCTGCTTGCCGTCTGTTTTTTGGCCATGGCACGCTGACGCATCTGGGTCTGGTAGTCGCTCATGAGTTTGCGTATTTCGCTATCGGACAACTGGGCTTTGCCGCCGACAAAACTGTCTTTCAAGCCTTCAATCAACAGCGCGAGGTCAATCTCGGTGCTTTCCGTCTTGAGGTTCTTCCCGACACTCGCGCCAATGCTGTAGCTGAGCCGGTCCTTCTCGCTCTTGAGTTCGGCTTTGTCAGCGGCCAGAACCGGAGCCGAGACGGCGATCAGGCTGCAGCAAATAATCCAGTTGAGCTTCATAAACAAATTCATCTTCACAACAATGTCACCCTGATTCCTGGCCGTGCGCTTAGGGTGCAACAACCGTGCTCGATCTGACATACGCCGAGTTGCCAACCACCCCAGTGGCGCGGACCTGATACTGGTAGGAGCGCCCCTTTGTGAGACCGGTATTTGTGAAGCTCTGCGCACCAACCGCCACCGTACCCACCGTGCTGAAGCCACCCACCCGGCCGCCGCTAACCGTTGCCCGTTGCACGGTGTAGCCGCTGGCGTTTCGGGGTGCATCAGTCCATGTCAGCGTGATCTGTCCGGAGTTGCCAGCCCCAGCGCTAGCGAAGACGCTGGTGGGTGCCGCTGGCGCCACCACATCCAGCGTGAGCGGACCGACCACAGCAGAGGACGTCGTCACGCCAAATTTGCTTGCCTGTGCCGTCACAGTGAAGCTGTAGCGGCTGCCCGTCAGTACCGCAGCGGTGTAGTTCACGCTGCCACCGGTCGCCGTGCCTTGTGCAGCCGTGCGGTTGAGCGTAACGGTGCTGGTGCCGCGCACGGTACCGGTTGTGGTGGACCTGACGATCGATACCAGGTAGGCCGTTTCGTTGCTGGCGTTGTCGACCCAGGTCAGGTTGGCACTGGTCGCGGATACCAAGGTGGCCGCCAATGCGCTTGCCGAGCTTGGTGCTGGCAGGCTCAGATCAACCATGATCGCGGTCGACGGAACCGAGTTGGCAGTTAAGGCGAACCGATTTGCCTGCGCCGCGACCGTCACACTGTAATTTCCGCCAACCGGCATCTGTGCCGAAGTGGGGTTAAAGCTGGTCCCGGTCTGCGCCGGCAAGGGCGTGCCATTGATACGCACCACATAAGCGATGCTGGTCCCGCTTGCAGGGGTAACTGCAGACCAGCTCAGGCTTACCGCGCCCGTGCTGGTGTTCACATTCGCTGCCAATCCGTTCGGTATGTCCGGCGCCGATGGTGGCGCAATCGTGACTACGTTCGAGGCAGCAGAATCCCCCGCTGCGTTGAATGCAAACACTTTGTAGACACCCGCAGAGGGAGTGGGGTCAGTCCAACGCGTCACGTTGGCAGGAACCGTGGCGACGTCGCTCCAACTTGTTCCATCAGGGTTGCCCTTCTGGACCCTGAATCCGACTTCATTTTTGGGATTCGCCAACGTTGCAGGGTCCGCCGCTGGCGTCGGATCGGTCCAGGTCAGCATGCCACTCCCCAGGACATCAGCGAGGCCACTGGGTGCGGCTGGTAGGAGTACATTTTGCCGATAAATGACGGGGCGTGTGAAGTCGTTTTCCGCATGCCCCAGAATCGCGCTGCCCCAGGTAAATTCATTGTCGAAAACGGCGCTCACGTTTTTGCTCGCAAGCGCGGGCGTAAGGCCTGCCGCAACCGTAAAGCCCAAGCCGGCACCAGCGCTACCTGCCGACGTGGATGGATCCAGCAGGCGGCTGCTTCGTGGCAGACCAAACGGGATATTGGGACGCCTGGCTCGCATGGCAACAATCACGTCTTCCAGCGGGTTCAGCCGCAGCGTGTCTTTCCAGCCAACTTCGTTACTGGCAGGCGGCTTCACGGTGCCATCCCAACCTACACGGTTGATCAGTTGCACATCGGCCATGTCGAAGTGGATGGAGTTAGACCAGAAACCGTTGTCAACCAGCTTCCAGATTTGCACTTCACCGTCCGTCAGGACTTCAGTCGCCGAATCAATGTAATTCAGCGGAATCGTGGTCTGCACCAAGCCGTTGGTCCATGGAATCTCAACGCCGCCGGTCGAGTTGTAGCGGCCCGATGCATCAAACAACTCCTGTTCGGCCTTTGGCAGCACATCAAAGGAGTTGAAATTCGAGGTTTTCACCACGGCCTGCGCGCCGATACCCACCGGCGCTGCGAGTATCGCGATCGCGCTCGCACCGGCGCCGCTGCCGCCATCCGTGATGGTGATGGTCGGCACCGAGGTATACCCGTTACCCTGATTGGTGACCGTGATGCCGGTTATCTCGCCAGTCACGGGGGCAAAACTTGCCGTGGCCGTTGCACCCTGGCCGCCGCCGCCAGAAATCGTGACGATTGGTGCTGTGTAACTGGAACCCCCGCTTGACAGCTTGACAACCGTAGAAATCGGCGATGTCGGTGTGAACGTGACAATGGGAGCGCAGGTATAGCCTGATCCCGCGTAAAAATCGGTGACTCTTGATACCTGGCGTGTAGTTGGTTCAACTGACACGGTAGCGCGGGCAGAATCCGTTCCGCTCAGACAACTGATGCCGTTCACCACATTGTTAAAAACAACGGCTGGTGGACTGGCGGGATCGTAATCCGTTCCGGAACCGGGAATGGCATTGCCAATGATCGTGCCATTCGCCAATACCTTTCCGCCTGAGGTGATCAGGTCCAGACTGGTAAGCGTCATCGATCCGGTGGTGGAGTATTCCAGCTTGGGCTGTACCGACGAGCCGGTGGCAACGTGGGCGTAGATGTCGGGATCGTTGCTGCCGAATGCATTGTTGTAGGCCACCGCAGGAACGATCGGCATGGGTTGCGATGCCTTGTAGGCTTTGGGCAGTTCAGTCAACAGTGGCGCCGGATTGAAAGGCGCCGCCGCGCCGTTGGCGCTCACCTTAATCTGCATCATGGTGCGCGTGTTGGGGCCATAGCCGGGCTGTGTGGGATAAGCGCCACCAAAGACTGACTGGTCCGGGCCACCGGTGAAATAGTCGTTGCGACTATCCGTGAATGGTGCCGGTGCCGGCGCGTCGTTGTACAGGATCAGTGTCTGCCCGGCGTACTGTGAGAAGTCGACGATGGCGTCGGCGCGCTCGGCCGGGCCCAACAACAAACCGTAGCCGTAAATGTTGCCCACGGTAATGCTGCGCCGATTGGCCTCATAGGTAACCGGTTGCGCCGGCACGTCAACCGGATTGGGCAACAAGCCGCCATCGTTGCCGATGACGATGAAGTCGGGTCCGGCGGTGGTCGGGTCGGGTGCGCCGCCGATGCGACTGTCGACTGGCCAGGCGCGACTCGGGCCGGA
>CAITXW010000455.1 GCA_903896425.1 uncultured beta proteobacterium
CGACATGCTGGTGCCTTCCGAGAAGCCTGGCATCATTGAGCGCGCTGAAAAAGAGGTCAAGGAAATCGCCCAGCAGTACACCTCGGGTCTGGTGACCGCAGGCGAGCGCTACAACAAGGTGGTGGACATCTGGGGCAAGGCCGGCGACGAGGTCTCCAAGACCATGATGGCGCAGCTCTCGCGTGAGTCGGTGATTGACCGCCATGGCAACAAGGTGCAGCAGGAGTCGTTCAACTCCATCTACATGATGGCCGACTCCGGCGCGCGCGGCTCGGCCGCCCAGATTCGCCAGGTGGCGGGTATGCGCGGTTTGATGGCCAAGCCTGACGGCTCCATCATCGAGACGCCGATTACGGCGAATTTCCGCGAAGGTCTCAACGTGCTGGAGTACTTCATCTCCACCCACGGTGCGCGCAAGGGCTTGGCTGATACGGCGTTGAAAACTGCCAACTCGGGTTACCTGACGCGTCGCCTGGTCGACGTGACGCAGGATCTGGTGGTGACCGAGCAGGATTGCGGTACCCACGGTGGTTATTTGATGCGCGCCATCGTCGAAGGCGGTGAAGTCATCGAATCGCTGCGCGATCGCGTGCTGGGCCGCACGGCAGCCGACGACGTTTTGCATCCGGAAAACCGTTCCGTGCTGGCCGCGGCCGGCACCATGCTGGACGAAGACCTGATCGAGGAACTCGAAATCGCCGGCGTCGATGAAGTCAAGGTGCGTACCGCATTGACCTGCGAAACGCGCTTTGGCATCTGTGCCAAGTGCTATGGCCGCGATCTGGGTCGTGGTGGCCTGGTCAATGGTGGCGAAGCGGTCGGCGTGATTGCAGCGCAATCCATCGGCGAACCTGGCACCCAGTTGACCATGCGTACTTTCCACATCGGTGGTGCGGCCTCGCGTGCGGCGATTGCGTCGAGCGTGGAAGCCAAGTCCAACGGAACGATTGGCTTTAACGCAACGATGCGCTATGTGACCAACGGCAAGAAGGAGCAAGTCGTGATTTCCCGCTCCGGCGAGATCGTCATTCATGACGAGCACGGCCGTGAGCGCGAACGCCACAAGGTGCCGTATGGCGCCGTGCTGGCGGTCAAGGCTGACCAGACCATCAAGTCCGGTGTGATTCTGGCCAACTGGGACCCGTTGACCCGACCCATCATCACCGAATTCGCCGGCAAGGCCCACTTCGAAAATGTCGAAGAAGGTTTGACCGTTGCCAAGCAGGTCGATGAAGTCACTGGTCTGTCGACCATGGTCGTGATCGATCCGAAACGCCGTGGCGCTGCCAAGGTGGTGCGCCCGCAGGTCAAACTGATCGATGCCACCGGCAACGAAGTGAAGATTCCTGGCACCGACCACTCGGTGACCATTGGCTTCCCAATCGGTGCCCTGGTTCAGGTGCGTGACGGACAGGACGTGGGACCCGGCGAAGTGCTGGCCCGCATCCCGATCGAAGGCCAGAAGACGCGCGACATTACCGGTGGTCTGCCACGTGTGGCTGAACTGTTTGAGGCGCGCTCGCCCAAGGACAAGGGTGTGCTGGCTGAAATGACCGGTACCGTGTCCTTCGGCAAGGAAACCAAGGGCAAGATCCGCTTGCAGATCACCGATCCGGAAGGAGCAGTTTGGGAAGAACTGGTGCCCAAGGAAAAGAGCATCATCGTGCACGAAGGCCAAGTGGTGAACAAGGGTGAAAGCGTGGTCGACGGCCCGGCGGACCCGCAGGACATCCTGCGCCTGCTCGGTTCCGAAGAACTGGCGCGCTACATCGTTGACGAAGTGCA
The DNA here is from genome assembly GCA_903896425.1 of uncultured beta proteobacterium. Lineage (GTDB taxonomy): Bacteria > Pseudomonadota > Gammaproteobacteria > Burkholderiales > Burkholderiaceae_C > Rhodoferax. The sequence continues at coordinate 1,786 of CAITXW010000455.1, forward strand.
GGACGTCTACCGCCTGCAGGGCGTGAAGATCAACGACAAGCACATCGAAGTGATCGTGCGCCAGATGCTGCGCCGTGTCGTGGTCGAGAACGCAGGTGACTCGACCTACATCAACGGTGAACAGGTCGAACGCTCCGAGATGCTCAACACCAACGACGCCTTGCGCGCCGAAGGCAAGATTGCAGCGACCTTCACCAACCTGTTGCTGGGTATCACCAAGGCATCGCTCTCGACCGACAGCTTCATCAGCGCGGCTTCCTTCCAGGAAACCACCCGCGTGCTGACCGAAGCCGCCATCATGGGCAAGCGCGACGAACTGCGTGGCTTGAAGGAAAACGTCATCGTTGGTCGTCTGATCCCGGCCGGCACCGGCATGGCCTACCACGAAGCGCGCAAGGTTCGCGAGAACATGGACGACGCGGAACGCCGCGCCATTGCCGAAGCCGAGGCCGCAGAACTTGCGGGTGACGTGGACGCTGCGGCGCAGGCCAGCGAAGGAGCGGTGTCCGAGTAGGACGCCCTGCGCGCCTGAGCCGACAACGCCTCAAGCCTCCGCAAAGGTGGCTTGAGGCGTTTTTTATTGCTGTCTTTAAGCTCTGTGCAACGCGATAGCGAATTTGAATCAAATGAGCGACTCTGTCCTGGTCTGGATTGCCATTGCTGTGCTGCTGTTCTGGGCGGTGGGTGCCTACAACCGCCTGGTGCGCTGTCGTTCGCAGGGTCTGATCGCTTTTTCCGTTTTGGCGGGGCTGTTCAATCAGCACCTGCTGCTGGTGAAAACCCATGCACCCGATGCACGCGACCCCGACGCAGCACCTGAGTCGGAATTTGGCAATACCACGGCCCTGACGGCCTGGTCGGCGCTCAACGCCGCTGCGGATCAGTTCAAGGCCTCTTTGAAGGTCACGCACGCGCAACCCCTGAACGCGCCGGTTATGCGGGCCTTGAAGACGGCGTTTGAGACCCTGTGCCTGGCGCGCATTCGCGTCTCTGAGCTCCCGGCCGAGGAGCTTGAGCCCGCGTTGGTGCAGGCCTTGACAACGCAATGGGAACAGGTTGCTGTCATGGCAGATATGGCGCGTGCCGATTTCAATCGGGCGGTCGAGCAGTACAACGCAGCGATCAGCCAGTTCCCGGCGGCGCTGCTGGCCTGGTTGTTTGGTTTCAAACCGGCGCAGATCATCTAGATGAACGAATCCAGCATCCCTCTTTGGCGCCAACTGCAGGCGGTGGCCGGCGCATTGCAGGCCATCCGCAGCGGCGTCTCCGGAACCGCTGCGCTCAACGCGGTGCTGCCCGAATTGCGCCCTGGCGTGCAGTCGCTGCTGTTTCATGTGCTGCGCTCGCTGGGGCGTGCCCAGGCGCTGCGTGAGCGGTTGGCGGCGCGCCCGCCAGCGCCGCCGGTTGATGCGCTGTTGTGCACGGCGCTGGCGCTGGCGTGGCAGGAGCAGGACGCGCCGTATGAGGTGTTCACGCTGGTCAATCAGGCGGTGGAAGCGGCCAAGAGAAGTTCGTCCACGCGCGGGCAGGCCAGCTTCATCAATGCCTGTCTGCGCCGGTTCTTGCGCGAACGCGAGGCGCTTGTGGCTGCAACCGACGACCAACCCGTGGCGCGCTGGAACCACCCGCAGTGGTGGATCGAACGTCTGAAAAATGACTGGCCTGGACAGTGGCAACAGATTCTTGCTGCCAACAACCGCCACGCGCCCATGAGCCTGCGCGTCAACGTCAGACGCGCCAGCCTTGCGTCGTATCTGCAAACCTTGGCCGCGGCCGTTCTGGACGCGGTGCCCGATGGTCCGTGTGGTCTCGCGCTGACGCAGCCCAGACCGGTACCCGATGTTCCCGGTTTCGCTGACGGTGTTGTGTCAGTGCAGGATGCTGCGGCCCAAATGGCTGCGCCCCTGCTGCTGTCGGGTCTGGCGTCTGCAGGGCTGCGCGTGCTCGACGCCTGCGCCGCTCCGGGCGGCAAGACCGCCCATTTGCTGGAGATCGCCGACTGCCATGTGACGGCGCTTGAAATTGACGCGCAGCGCTCGCAGCGAATGCACCAAACCCTGCAGCGGCTGGGTCTGCAGGCGCAGGTCGTGGTGGCTGATGCGGCGCTGCCGGCCACCTGGTGGGATGGTCAACTGTTCGATGCTATTTTGCTCGATGCACCCTGTTCGGCTTCGGGCATTGTGCGGCGCCACCCCGATGTGCGCTGGCTGCGCCGACCGACCGATATTGCGCAGCTGGTCGCGATTCAAGCGCGACTGCTCAGGGTGCTGTGGCCCCTGCTCAAGCCGGGTGCTCGTCTGTTGTATTGCACTTGTTCGGTTTTCAAGGCCGAAGGTCATGATCAGATCGAAACGTTTCTTGTGCACAACACCGATGCCCGCTTGCTGCCATCACCAGGGCATTTAATGCCCTCAAATGGGGACAATGCGGGCGCAGTCCCGGACAATCAGCACGGTGACCATGACGGCTTTTATTACGCTTTACTTGAAAAAAACGCGGCTTGACCTGATCGGGCTGTTGCTGGGCGTCTGCATGGGCTGGGGCCCGTGCCTACCGGTTTGGGCGCAGCCTGCGATGCCGGATATCTCTGCCTTGAAGTTTGAGGGCACGGCTGACGCGGTGCTGCTGAGCGTCAATGTCCGGTTTGATTTGCCAACGGTCGTTGAAGAGGCTCTGCTCAAGGGCGTACCGATGATCTTCGTGGCCGAGGCCGAGTTGTTGCGCGAACGCTGGTACTGGACCAACAAGAAAATCGCCAGTGCGCAGCGCCACATGCGGCTGGCCTATCAGCCGTTGACGCGACGCTGGCGGCTCAATGTGGCATCCGGCCCGATCACCCAGGCTGGAATGGGCGTGGCCCTGAACCAGAACTTTGACACCTTGTCTGATGCGCTGGCAGCGCTGCAGCGCTTGTCGCGCTGGAAGATTGCCGATGCCTCGGATCTGGACGCCGAGCAACAATACCTCGCTGTCTTTCGCTATCGTCTGGATACCTCCCAGCTGCCGCGACCGTTTCAGATCGGCACCCTCGGGCAAGCTGACTGGAACCTCGATTTTCTGATCCGCCAGCCCCTGCTGCTGGAACACAACAAGTGATGGACAAGGCGCCCTCACCCGCAACAACGGGCTTGCATCAAATCAGGAATTCGCGCGCCCTGCGTTGGTCGCTCGGTGTTGGTTTGGCTGTCATGGTGGGTATTGGCCTGGTGCTGCTGTTTCTGCTGACGCAGGCCACCACCAATCGCGACATGTACGAGCGCAATTACGCTTCGCTGTTTGTGCTCAACATGGTGGTGGCGGGCCTACTGATTCTGGTCATCGTCTGGATGGCGTATCGCTTGCTCAAGCGTTTGCGCCAGGGCAAATTCGGCAGCCGCTTGCTGATCAAACTGGCCGCGATTTTTGCGCTGGCCGGTTTTGCGCCGGGTGTGCTGATCTATGTGGTTTCCTACCAGTTCGTTTCGCGCTCGATTGAGAGTTGGTTTGACATCAAGGTTGAAGGGGCACTCGAAGCCGGCCTCAATTTGGGGCGGGTGACGCTGGAGACACTCTCCAACGACTTGAGCAGCAAGGCGCGTGCGACGGCGCTGCAACTGGCCGAGACGCAAAACGCCAGTGTCGGCCTGCCGCTGGAGCGCGCGCGCGAACAAATGGGTGCCAGTGATTTGATGCTCTGGAGTGCCAGCGGTCAGCTGATCGCTGCGGCCGGGCAATTGCGTTACCAGCTCAATCCGGAGCGGCCCAGCCAGCAGCAATTTCGCAACGCGCGCACGCAGAAGTCGGTCAGCTGGATTGAAGGACTTGACGACGCGCCGCCGGGCGTTGTGCGCGTGGCCCGCATCAAGACCCTGGTGCTGGTGGCCGACACCAAGCTCGACCTGTTGGACGAGCCGCGCTACCTGATGGCCAGCCAGGCCTTGCCGCCCACGCTGGTGGCCAATGCCCTGGCGGTGACCGAAGCCAATCGCGAATACCAGGAACGGGCGCTGGCGCGCCAGGGGCTGCAGCGCATGTACATCGGCACCCTGACGCTGAGTTTGTTTCTGGCGGTATTTGGTGCCGTCCTGCTGGCGGTGGTGCTGGGCAACCAGATTGCGCGACCCTTGCTGCTGCTGGCCGCCGGCGTTCGGCAGGTGGCGGCGGGTGACCTGACGCCCAAGGCATCGTTGCAAGGCAAGGACGAACTCGACGGTCTGACACGCGCCTTTGCCGACATGACACAGCAACTCTCCGATGCCCGGCAGGCGGTGCAAGGCAGCATGGAGCAGGTCAGTGCCGCGCGTGCCAACCTGCAGACGATCCTGGACAACCTGACAGCCGGTGTCATGGTGCTTGACGCGCAAGGTGTTGTGCAGTCGTCCAATCCCGGCGCGACCCGCATCCTGCGCGTGCCGCTGGCGGTCTTCGAGGGCCAGCGGTTGGTGGACATCGAGGGTCTGCAGGCATTTGGCGAAGACGTGCAGCGCCAATTCGATTCCTTTTTGGGCGAGCGCGCCGAACACGGCCTGGACCATTGGCAGCACTCGTTTGAACTCGGCAACGCTGCGGCGAAATTGATTGGCCGCCAGGCCGACGACGCGCTGATTCTGGTGGCGCGTGGCGCCGAATTGCCCGACGCCAAGCGGCTGCTGGTGTTCGATGACATTTCTGAAATCGTGTCAGCGCAGCGCGTTCAGGCCTGGGGCGAAGTCGCCAGAAGGCTGGCGCACGAGATCAAGAATCCGTTGACCCCAATCCAGTTGTCGGCCGAACGACTGGAGATGAAATTGACCGGCAAAATTCCGCCAATCGAGCAGACGCTGTTGACCAAATCGGTCAAAACCATTGTGGATCAGGTGGATGCCATGAAGCGGCTTGTCAACGAATTTCGTGACTACGCGCGCCTGCCGGCGGCCGAACTCAAGGCGATTGATTTGAACGCACTGGTGTCCGAGGTGTTGCAGTTGTATGTCAGCGAGACTTCGCAGGTACCGGTGCAGCTTGAACTCGACGCGCGTTGCCCCCGAATGATGGGGGACGCCCAGCAGTTGCGCCAGGTGCTGCACAACCTGTTGCAAAACGCGCAGGACGCTACTGAAACAGCCGGTCGAATCGGCGACGAATATGCTGTCGCCGTGCGCACCCAATGGCTGGAGGCGGCAGGACGTGTTCGCCTAAGCGTGATCGATTGCGGCACCGGATTTCCGGAGCACATTCTCAAGCGCGCGTTCGAGCCGTACGTGACAACCAAAACCAAGGGCACAGGTCTGGGCCTGGCCGTGGTCAAGAAAATAGCGGATGAACATGGCACGCGGGTTGACATCACGAACCGTCTGCTGGACGCCAAGGTGGTGGGCGCGCAAGTGTCGTTATCATTCGGCATCGAGAATGTTGCACCGGCATAGCCGGGCGATGCAGGTCTACTCAAGGAACACGCAGAATCATGGCAAACATACTGGTGGTTGACGACGAGCTCGGCATCCGCGATCTGTTGTGGGAAATCCTGAATGACGAAGGGCACAACGTCGAGGTCGCGGAGAATGCGGCCCAAGCCCGCGCTGCGCGTTTGCGGGACCGACCCGACCTGGTTCTGCTTGACATCTGGATGCCCGATACCGATGGCGTGACCCTGCTCAAGGAGTGGTCCGCCAGCGGTGCGCTGACCATGCCCGTCATCATGATGAGCGGCCATGCAACCATCGATACGGCGGTTGAAGCGACCAAAATCGGCGCCCTGGCGTTTCTGGAAAAACCCATTACCTTGCAAAAACTGCTCAAGGCCGTAGAGCAGGGTTTGGCACGGGGACTGGTGCGCAGTATGGCGGCCGCACTGCCAGGGTCGACAAGTCAGCCAGTGAGCGAGACTGCCGTCGCCGTTGCGTCTTCGGCGGCAAGCCAGGCAGACGCGGGGCCGCAAGCGCAGCAGAGTTTCATGCTCGACAAGCCCCTGCGCGAGTCGCGTGACGAGTTCGAGAAAGCCTATTTCGAGTACCACCTTGCCAAAGAAAACGGCTCCATGACAAGGGTTGCCGAGAAGACCGGATTGGAACGCACCCACCTCTACCGCAAGCTCAAACAACTCGGTGTTGATCTGACACGCGGCAAGCGCAACGGGGGCTGATCGGCAGCCTTCGGCAGAGCATAGATGCTGCTATACTCTGCCGCTCTGGCCCGGTAGCTCAGTCGGTAGAGCAGAGGATTGAAAATCCTTGTGTCGGTGGTTCGATTCCGCCCCAGGCCACCAAACACTTAAAAACCAACCCTAATCCGGTTGGTTTTTTTACGTCCATTAGCGTCCAAATTGTTAAAAATACCTATGTA
>CAITXW010000456.1 GCA_903896425.1 uncultured beta proteobacterium
CATCTGGTTGCAAGACCTGCTCGACAGTCTGCTCGATTTTTCCCGCCTTGACGCCGGCACACTGCAGCTTGATGTTCGTGCTGTGGCGTTGACGGACATCTTTGCGCAACTGCGCTCGGAACTTGCCGTGCCGGCCATGGCCAAGGGGCTTCGCTTGCGGATTCGGACGACCCCATTGATGGTGATGAGCGACCCGGCGTTGCTGCACCGCATCCTGTCCAATTTGCTGGGAAACGGCGTGCGCTACACCCACAAAGGTGGCGTCCTGCTGGGCTGCCGTCGCACCGGTGATGGGCAGCACGTACGCGTTGAAATATGGGACACCGGGATCGGCATCGCAGCAGCGCACCACAAGGACATCTTCAGGGATTTCTACCAGGTCGGCAACCCCCATCATGGCCACGAAAAAGGGCTTGGCTTGGGGCTCGCAATCGTTGAGCGCAGTGCCCGTTTGTTGGGCCACCCCCTTCGGATGTGGTCTGAGCCCGGCGTCGGCACGCGCTTTAGCATCGAAATACCGCTGGCGCCGGACGATGCGGTGGGAGACCGACGCAGCAGTCTGCGCATGGCGGACACGGACAATTTCGCCGGATCGATTGTGATGGTGATTGAGGACATGGCCCTGGTGCGCGAAGGCCTGGTGAGTCTGCTGAAATCCTGGGGCTTGCAGGCCATTGGCGTGGAAAATCTGTCCATGGCACTGCCGCATCTGAAACCGGGCCTCAGACCTGACCTGATTGTCAGCGACTACCGCCTGTCCGAGAATGAAAACGGCATTGATGCCATCATCGGTTTGCGTGCTGCCGCCGGCTGCAACATACCGGCTTGCCTCATCAGCGGCGATACCGACGCCAGTGTGCTGCAGGCCGCTCAGGCCGCCGACTTACACCTGTTGCAAAAACCGGTACGTCCGGCCAAACTGCGCAGCCTGTTGCGCCACCTGCTGGCAGAATCTCATCCCGATCGCCTGGGCTTGCCATAACCAAAACGGCCAGCAGCCACAATCGCCTCCAACCGGGTTTTGGCACCGAAGGCACGGATGATGGCGCTGACGTGCGTCTTGATCGTTTCTTCGGACAGAAACAGTCTTTGGCCAATGACGCGGGATGAAAGGCCATCGATTAAAAGGTACAAAACATCTTCCTGGCGCGGGGTCAACTGGCTCAGCGTTGACGCAATGCCAGCCGCCGATGAATCGTCCTGGCCACTGTTGGCCAGCGCGGCAGGCCGTACGATTTCACCCTGGAGAACCCGCTTCAGCGTCTGCAACAGGTCCGTGCTGTCAGCGGATTTGGTGACGAAAGCGGCCGCCCCTTTGAGCATGGCCTGCTGCATCACCAACGGGGTGGCCACGCCGGAAAGGATAATGATGGGAAGTTCCGGGTGTCGCCTGGCAAAGCGTTCCAGTGCATCGACTCCGCTCATGTCAGGCAACTCGTAATCCATCAGCACGAGATCAAGGTCCCGGTGCAAATCAGCCTGCTCGAATGCCGATGCGCAATCGGCCGCTTCCAGCACCTCAACCGGGCCGCCCATTTCCTGGAGAACCAGAAACAGCCCTTTTCGCAACAGGGCATGATCATCAACAACCAGGATTTTCACGCGTTCGGTGCTCTTTGTTTCGAGCATTGTAGGCGGTCCCGGCACTGCAAACTGCAACACCTTTGCGCCCTAACTTCGGGTCGAGTACGAATGCACGTGCAGCACCAGTTTGGCAAAGTACAACATGGCGATGGTGCCAATCAAGGCGCCTGAGACCATGACCGTCGTGGTCCCGAGGAAGTCATTTGTGAGGCCGCAGCAGCTGTACCAAAGTTGTTGCAACACCGCAGGCAGCAAGGAGAACAGCATCGAGATCGCAAGCAGTGTGGCCGGCGTCAGGTTCTTGAGGTCGTCGTCCAGGTTGAACCTTGCAATGCAAATCAGTCGTGCCAGCCAGGGTGCGAAGCCCGAAAAAAAGCCCGCGCCCAGGATCGTGATCAGATCGGCGTCCGGTTGATGAAGAAGACCCAGAATCGTGGTGGCGATCGCGATGCCAATCGCACCTGACTCGACAAAGATCAGAATGAATGCGAGTTGCAGCCCGCTGGGCAGACACACCCAATAGACATCCGGCGCGTAGGCGAGCGATGAAAACAGATAAGCGTTGAGTTCGAACGTGAGGAAATAGGCGAGCGCCGTGCCCGCAATGATCGTCAAGTTTTTTGAATACGCCATCGCCATCTTCTCCTTGAACTTGCGCACCTGCCGGACGAGGGTTCCCGCATCGGCTGAAGCCATGGTTTCATTTTTCTTTGGCGCCGCCTATCCCCAAAGCGAGGGGTTTTTGCTGACGTTAAACTGACGCTGCGGCAACCTGCCATGAAACGGTGCGGGCGCGTATCAGCATCAGCAAAGAGAGAGAGAGAGACACGATGACAAGAACCTTATCCTGGGCGCTGCTGGCGGCGCTGCTGGCATTGATTTCCGGCTGTAACAAAAGTCCGGCGGTTGGCGGCACGGCCGGCGATGCCTCGGCGCTGACCCTCAAGGCCAACGAGCAGTTCGCCCAACTGCTCAAACTCGACGACCCGCAGGACTTTGATGACGCCAAGCGCGGTTTCATCGCGCGCCCCACGGGTCAGGTTGTTGGCGCTGATGGCGCTGTCCTGCTGGACTTCGATGCCTACAAATTTGTCGAAGGCAAGTCGCCGCCCACCGTCAATCCGAGCCTGTGGCGCCACGCGCTGCTCAATGCCCAGATCGGCTTGTTCGAGGTAACGGACGGCATTTACCAGGTGCGCGGTTTTGACGTGGCAAACATGACGCTGATCGAGGGCAAAACCGGCTGGATCGTGGTCGATACGCTGACCGCGCGAGAAAGTGCGGCAGCGGCACTGGCTTTTGCGCGCAAGCATCTGGGCGACAAGCCGGTGACAGCGGTGGTTTTCACGCACAGCCACATCGACCACTTTGGCGGCGCGCTGGGTGTGATCACGCCGCAGGAAGTGGCGCAGCGCAAGGTGCCGGTGGTGGCGTCGGCCGGCTTCATGGAGGAGGCCACCAGCGAGAACGTGATGGTCGGCACGGCGATGGGCCGGCGCTCAATCTACCAGTTCGGCCGCGATCTGGAGCACTCGCCCAAGGGCAACGTTGATACCGGTCTGGGCAAGAGCGTGGTCTACGGCACCTTCGGCATCCTGGCGCCAACGCAGATCATTGCGCAACCGACGCAGGATCTGGTGCTTGACGGCGTGCGCTTCATCTTCCACAACGTGCCCGGTGCCGAAGCGCCGGCCGAGATGACTTTTTCCATCCCTGACAAGAAGGCCTACGGCGGCGCCGAGAACCTGTCGCAGACCATGCACAACCTGCTGCCGGTGCGCGGCGCCAAGGTGCGCGACTCGTTGCGCTGGGCCGAGTACATGCAGCAGGCGCTGGACCAGTTGGGTGACGCCGACATCTACTTCGGCCAGCACAACTGGCCGATCTGGGGCAACGCGCGCATTGCCGATTTCATCGCCAAACACCGCGACGTTTACAAGTACACACACGACCAGTCGGTGCGCCTGATCAATGCCGGCTACACGCCGCGCGAGATTGCCGACACCGTCAAACTGCCCAAGTCGCTTGGCGAGCACTTCGGCGCGCGTGGCTACTACGGCGATTTGCGGCATAACGTCAAAGCGGTTTATCAGTTCTATATGGGGGCCTACGACGGCAACCCGGCCAACCTTGATCCGCTGCCGCCGCAGGAATCCGCCAAGCGCTACCTGGAACTGATGGGCGGCGCCGACAAGGTGGTCACGGCGGCGCAACTGGCCTACGACAAGGGCGAGTACCGCTGGGCCGCCGAGTTGCTGAACCAGGCGGTCTTTGGCCAGAGCGATCACAAGGGCGCCAAGGAATTGCTGGCGCGCACCTACGAGCAGATGGGCTATGGGTCGGAAGCGGCAACCTGGCGCAACAGCTACCTGACGGCCGCAGCGGAGTTGCGCAACGGCCCGCCCAAGAAGGGTGTGGACCGTGCCGGCTTTATTGAAATGCTGGCGCAAACGCCGATCGAGCGTTTTCTGGAAGCGATGGCAGCGGGGCTGGACGGTCCGGCGGCCGAGGGCAAGAACCTCAAAGTCAATCTGGTGCTCTCCGACACCCAGGAGTCTTTTGTGCTGTGGATCGAGAATGCGGTCCTGCACTTCAAGAAGGCACCCGCCGCACCCGATGCCAACGCCACTTTGACCCTGACCAAACCAATTTTCATCAAGATGATGGCTGGTACGGCGGGCATCAAGGACACCTTGCTCAGCGACGACCTCAAGATTGGCGGCAGCAAGATCGACCTGGTGCGCTTCTTTACACTGATCGACAAAGCACCCGGCACCTTTGCCATCGTGACGCGCTGAGCGATGATGCGTCTGTCTGACCCTGAATCTGAAAGTGAAATCACCTGTGAACTGGCCAAACCAACACGCTTCCAATAGCGCTGAGCCCGCGTGGGACGCCGATGCGCTGCTTCTCGATGTGCGCTCCCCCGGCGAATACGCATCAGGCCATGTCGAAGGTGCCATCAACCTGCCGCTGGACCGTTTTGTGCAAGGCTACGAGGGGCTGGCCCCTGACAAGTCGCGCCAGATTGTGCTGTACTGCCAGTCCGGTGCGCGCTCGGGTCAGGCGGTGCAGTTACTGGCGCAGCAGGGCTATCGCAAGCTGGTCAACGGTATTTCTGCTGGTACGGTTGCGCTCAGGACCGGTCGCCTGATCCATCGCGACTGAGACCTCATGATGGCGATAGTCGACGCTGGTGGTCCGCGCGTTTGACTTCGAGGTAGTGGGCGCGCTCGACGTCGTGTAACTGGCGCGGATAGCGCTCGATGGCTGAAAACCAAATGTCCAGACGCTTTTCGAACTGGTCTGCCGGGGCGACGCCCACCGCACCGAGATAGGCTTCAATGGCAAGAAAATAGCGCATGGCATTGCGCTCGACCAGGCCACGGATGCCGCCCAGGTAATCCGGTGTGCCATCGGTGCGCTGGCCGACGATGGTGAAGCCGACTTTGCCGCGTCCGATGGTTGCCAGGTAGGCCTGCGTCACCATGCGCGTCAGCGTGGTGCTGTCGTAGGCGTAGCTGAAATGCAGAAAACTGCGACCATCTGGCAAGGCCGTTGCCTGCAGCAGGATGCGGTAGTTGCTGGTGCCGAACGGGCCCTGCGGCGATTCGAGTTCAACCTGCAGGTATTCGGGCGTTGCCGCTGTTACCCGGTAGCGCAGGGCCAGTTCAATCGCCTGCTCGATCGGATGGTCAAGCCTGCGCACGATGCCCAGCACCAGGACGCTGCCGGTCTTGTCCTGTTGAACGTGGCACTGTTTGGTGTTGAGGTGGGTGAGCATGATGTCGCACCAGTCATTGGGCTCGTCCAGGGCCTTGCTGACCGCAGCAAACGGAGAGTTGATGTCGGCGTAGATGTCGCCTCGGAGTCGTTTCCCGTTGTCGCTGGATTCAAGGTGGATCGGCCGCTGGAACTGGTTGTGGCTGAGCGTTGTGAGCAGCGTCTCGCGCGCAGCGCGCAAGGCTTCGACCGATTGACCCTCTGCAAGGGCGGCACGCGCGGGGATGAGCAATGCGCTGATGCCGACAAGCAGCACGACCCACAGCAGGCGGCACAGGCGTTGCTGTGGGGAATCATTTGAGGCGTGTGCGAACCACATCAGACGGTCAGGGTGTTAGGTTTGCGTTGGAATGACCGCATACGGGTCAGGCCTGCGTGAAATCATAACGTGGATCAACGCGCAACTGCTGGTACGCTTGCGACATGCCAGAAAACCATCTTGTCCAACTCCTGGCGCAACGCCAGTTTGTTCGTTTCTGGTTGGCACGGCTGGCTGGCGTCATGGCCAATCAGATGCTGATGGTGGCACTGGCCTGGCACATGTACGACATCACCAACAGTGCCTGGGACTTGGGTCTGGTTGGTTTGTTCCAGTTTGTGCCCGCCCTTTTGATGACGCTGCCGGGTGGGCATCTGGCCGATCGACTGCACCGTGGCCGAATTTTTGCCGCTTGCATGCTGGCACAGGCCGCGCTGGCCTTGCTGTTGGTGCTGGCCACGCATGACGGGTTCATCACGCGCGACCTGATTCTGATGATCTCGATTGTTTTGGGCGTGGCGCGCGCTTTCCAGATGCCAGCGCAGCAGGCGCTGACGCCCTTGCTGGTACCTGCGCAGCTGCTGCAGCCGGCGATTGCTCTGAGTTCGAGCGGCATGCAGGTCGCCATCATCTGCGGTCCAGCACTCGGAGGCCTGCTCTATGTCGCCGGTGCCAGCACGGTTTATGTCAGCAGCCTGGTCCTGTTCCTGATGGGTGGCACGCTGACACTGCTGGTGCGCTACCGGCATCAGCCGTCGAGTCTGAGCGCCAACTGGGGCACGCTGTTGGCAGGGGTGGCCTTTGTCTGGCAGCGCAAACTGTTGCTGGGTGCGACCTCGCTTGACCTGTTTGCGGTTTTGCTCGGCGGCGCTACCGCCTTGCTGCCGATCTACGCGCGCGACATTCTGCACACCGGCCCGGTCGGTCTGGGACTGTTGCGCTCGGCGCCGGCTGTGGGTGCGCTGGTGATGTCCTTGTTGCTGATGCGCTGGCCACTGCGTCGGCACATCGGCCAGCGGCTACTGGGGACGGTGGCTGTGTTCGGTCTGGCCACGGTGGTGTTTGGTTTGTCCACCCATTTTGGGCTTTCGCTGCTGGCGCTGGTAATCACTGGCGCGGCGGACAACATCAGCGTCGTGACGCGACTGACCCTGGTGCAACTGGAGACACCCGACGCGATGCGCGGGCGTGTCTCGGCCGTCAACTCCATTTTTGTTGGTGCCTCCAATCAGTTGGGTGAATTCGAGTCCGGTGCCACGGCCGCATGGTTTGGACCGGTCATGTCCGTGGTGACGGGTGGCGTCGGCACCGTGCTGGTGGCTGGTGCCTGGATGCGATTGTTTCCGACGCTGGCGCGACGGGACCGGATGCTGTGAAGGGGCCGTGTCAGTGCCATGCGCAAAACCAGTACACGACTGGGGGAAAATGCACGCCATGAGCAAGCAACACAGTACCCCATTCGACGATATCGGAACCGCTGGCGACCCTTTAATTCCGGACGGCTTTCGTGCCGTCAAGGTTGGCGGACGCTTCATCCAGCAAAGCGGGCCGTTGTACGGAAAGTGGACCGGCGAGCGCCTGCTGCTGGGTTTTCGGGTCGAGGAGCGCCACACCAATCCGCTCCAGATGTGCCACGGTGGCATGTTGGCAACCTTTGCCGACATGCTGATGCCCTGTGCCGTGATGTACCAGCCCGACATGGCACGGCGTTTTCTGCCCACCATCAGCCTGCAGATCGACTACATGGGCGCCGCGCCGCTGGGCAGTTGGGTGCAGGGGCAGGCCGATGTCCTTCGCACCACGCGCAACATGCTGTTTTGCCAGGGCCTGGTCACGGCAGATGGCGAACCGGCTTTGCGCGTCAGTGGCATTTTCAAGATGGGACCGTTGATAGAGCATGGCGATGCCCGCGATCCCCTCGGTTTGAAGTAGATGCCGGTCAACGTCGGGGTGTGACATACCATCGCCCCATGACCAGTGCAACTTTTCGCGTCCCGACAGACGTCCCGCTGCGGCAGGACGCCGGCATCATTGCCCTTGTCGGGCTGGCGCACGCCGGTTCGCATTTTGGCCATCTGCTGCTGCCGCTGATGTTCCCCGTGTTCATGAAGGAGTTCAGCCTGAGCTATTCCGAACTTGGTTTGTTGATGACGACTTTCTTCGTGATCTCCGGGCTCGGACAGACGCTGGCTGGTTTTTTGGTGGACCGCATCGGCGCCCGCCCGCTGTTGTTTGCGGCCATGGGCATCTTTATGCTGGCCTGCCTGGCGGCCTCCATGGTGACGGGGTATACCGGTCTGCTGCTGGCAGCGGCGCTGGCCGGCATGGGCAATGCGACTTTTCACCCGGTTGACTTCACGATCATGAACCAGCGTGTCTCGGCACCGCGCATGGGTTATGCCTTTAGCGCGCACGGTTTGACAGGCTATCTGGGCTGGACCGCAGCACCGCTATTTTTCGCCACATTCAGTGGCCTCTACAACTGGCGCACGGCCTACCTGGCAGCGGTGCTGATGTATCTGTGTATTTTGCTGTTGCTTATCGCGCAGCGCGACAAGCTCAGTACGCGCCCCGTCGTGCGGCATCCGGATCAAGCGGCGCAGCACAGCCTGGACTTCATGAAGCTGCCGGTGGTCTGGTGGTGTTTCAGTTTCTTTTTTCTCTCGACCATGACGATGGCGGTGGTGCAAAGTTTTTCGTTGTCGATTCTCAGGGCCATGCATGGGGTGAGCCTTGAAGCGGCGACATTGACGCTGTCGGCCTATATGCTGTGCGGTGCGCTGGGCATGCTGGTGGGCGGCTTTGTCGCAGCGCATAACAACAACAGCGACCGCATTGTGGCGCTGTCCATGGGCGCGGGCGCATTGCTGCTGGCACTGTGCGGCACCGGTCTGCTGGGCGGCACACTGACCATGGTGGTTCTGGCGAGCACAGGTTTTGCCATCGGCATTGGCGGGCCTTCGCGCGACATGATGATCAGGAAGGCCACGCCGCAAGGCGCGATGGGGCGGGTCTACGGTATGGTGTATTCAGGTTTGGATAGCGGATTGGCCGTTTCACCGCTTTTGTTCGGTCTGTTCATGGACCACGGCTGGTACGGCGCCACCCTGCTCGGCGCGGCGCTCACCCTGGCACTCAGTGTGCCGGCGGCGATCGGCGTTGGGCGCCGAACGCCCCGCTAAGCCGGCGACCGGCTCCAGAAAGTGGCCAGTGTCAGCCCGGCCAC
>CAITXW010000457.1 GCA_903896425.1 uncultured beta proteobacterium
GGGCGACCTGGGTCTGCGTCATCAGGTTGCTGACCGGCGTGCGCAGCTCGTGCGCGATGTCGGATGAAAAATCCGAGAGTCGCAAAAACGCTTCTTCGAGCCGCGCCAGCATGTCGTTGAGTGATTGCGCCAACTCAGCCAACTCCAGCGGCACCGACGCAACCGGCAGACGCTGGCTCAATTGCTGCGCCGTCACCACCTGCGCCTGCTCACGCATGGCGCGCAAAGGGGCCAGACCACGGCGCGCCGCAATCCAGCCCAGCACGCCGGTCAGCGCGGCTGCGCCGGCGACAAACAGCCAGAGCGTGCGCAAAAACGATCGCATGTAACTCTGGTGGTGCGCAATGTCGGTGGCCACCGCGATCGTGACCCGGCTTTGCTCGTTGATACCGGTGGCGACCTCGGCGGCAATGCCGCGATAGGTCTGCGCGCCCAGCGTCCAGATCTGGGGTCGCAGCGGACTGTGCTGCGCGCTGGCCGTGATCAAGGCCGGTGCAAAACCGGCGTTCGGCGTGGCAAACAGCACCGCCTGATTCGTGCCGATCAGCAGCACTTCGAGGCCGTGGTGCCCGACCAGTGAATGGTCCATCTGCTGCGCCAGTTGTTCCAGATCAGCGCTCGATTTCAGCATGCCCAGGGTATGGCGGGTCAGCTCCATCTTGCCCGAAAGCACCTCCATGTCGAGGTCCTCGAAGTGCTGCTCCACAGAGGACGCAATGACCAGTCCGAGCGCCAGCAGCACAGCCGAGGAGGCGATGACGAACAGCAGCGTCAGACGCCGCTGAATCGAGGGACGTCCCGTCAGGCGCAATCCGGGTTCTCCAGCACGTAGCCCATGCCACGCACGGTGCGGATCAGCTTCGGTTCAAAGTTGTCGTCGAGCTTGACGCGCAGACGGCGCATGGCGACTTCGATCACGTTGGTGTCGCTGTCGAAGTTCATGTCCCAAACCTGCGACGCGATCAGCGAGCGTGGCAGCACCTCGCCTTGGCGGCGCAGCAGCAACTCGAGCAGCGCAAACTCCTTGGCCGTGAGGTCGATGCGCTTGCCAGCGCGCGTGACGCGTCGGCGCAATAGATCAAGTTCCAGATCGGCAGCGCGCAGGAACTCCGCCGCACTGGCCTTGGCGCCACGGCGCAAGAGCGTGCGCACACGCGCCAGCAGTTCGGAAAAGGCAAAGGGCTTGACCAGGTAGTCATCGGCGCCGAGTTCCAGACCTTTGACGCGGTCATCGACATGGTCGCGTGCGGTGAGGAACAGCACCGGCAAGTCCTTGCCGGCCTTGCGGATGCCACGCAGCACCGACCAGCCATCGAGCCCGGGCAGCATGACGTCCAGAATTGCCAGATCGTAGTTCTCGGTCAGCGCCTGATGCAAACCCGTGCTGCCGTCGCGCACCAGATCGACAACAAAGCCGGCCTCGACCAGACCTTGCAACAGGTAGTCGCCGGTCTTCGGTTCATCTTCAACGATCAGGATTTTCACAAGACTGATTGTGCCCCGGCGCCACGGGAAGCGCGCCAAGATAACAAATTTGTAATGTGGCCGACAGGTGTTTGTTGGGACACGCTGCGCACAATCTCCGCATCCCGACACGAAAGGCTCATCACATGTCACGCCACAGCTATTCCCTATTGATTCTCGCTCTGGCTGCCGCCGGATTTTCCACCCAGGTCAGCGCGCAGACGGACCACAGCGCCCACACCATGCCCGCCACCAAGCCGGCTGCCAGCAGCGCGGCAATGGAAGAAGGCGTTGTGAAGAAGATCGACAAAGCCGGCCGCAAGCTCGCCATCGCGCATGCGGCGCAGCCCAGCATGCCGGCGATGACCATGGTCTACAGCGTCAAGGACGCGGCACTGCTCGACAAACTGCAACCGGGGCAGAAAATCCGCTTTGTCACCGACCCGGCTGACGGCGGCATGACCGTGCTGCGTGCCGAGGTGGCCAAATGAAACAGAGGAATCTCTTCATCCTGGCCGCCGTTCTGCTGCTCGCCGCGCTTGGGCTCAGTACCTTTCTTTACCGCCAGCAAAGCGACGCCCCGAGTGCCGCGCAAAACCAGGCGGCGCTAACGCGCACCGACACGCCGACCTTCGGCGAGCCGACCGCGCCGGTGCACATCGTCGAGTTTCTGGACCCCGCCTGCGGCACCTGCGGCGAGTTCTATCCGTTCGTGAAAAAGATGATGGCCGCCAACCCCGGCAAGATCCGGGTCTCGGTGCGCTACGCGCCTTTTCATCCAGGCTCGGACCAGGTGGTCAAGGTGCTCGAAGCCGCGCGCATGCAGGGCCAATTCAGCCAGGCGCTCGAAGCGCTGTTTGCGTCGCAAGCAGTCTGGGTGCAAAACCACCACGCCAACGTCGATCTGATCTGGGGCCCGTTGGGCGCACTGGGCCTGGACCTGGAACGCCTCAAGACCGACATGAATTCGCCCGAAATCGCACAGCGCGTGCAGCGCGACCTGGCGGACGCCAACAGCCTGGGTGTGGCCATGACGCCGGAGTTCTTCGTCAACGGCAAACCAATGCCGAGCTTTGGCTTTGATCAACTCAAGACCCTGGTCGATGACGCGCTGGCCCGCGCCAAATAAGGGCAACCCATGCAAGCCATCCTGCGCGCCGGCCTGGCCGCTGCCATCCTGATCCTGGGCAGCACTGCAAGCGCGCTGGCCGATGAACCACCCGGCGCCACCGTGCAGAGCCTGCTGCAATTGGCACAGGAGCGCAACCCCGAGTTCAGCGCGATGCGGCACGAGGCATCAGCCGCCAGCGAGCGTGTGCTGCCCGCCGGCGCCTTGATGGACCCGCGCCTCAAGATGGAGTTTCAGGACATCACCAAGGCCGGCGAACAAGCTCCGGCCTTGTTGCCGTCTGATGTGGCCAGCACCGCCTACACGCTGACGCAGGAGCTGCCCTGGAGTGGCAAGCGCGAACTCAGGCGCACGATTGCCACGCTGGAGGCGCAGGCTTCGCAGGGGCGGGCAAAGCAGACCTGGGCCGAGTTGGCGGCGCGCATCAAGGCGCTGTTTGTCCAGCGCTACCTGGTGCAGGTCAACCAGCGTCTGGCGGGCGACAACCTGGAGCTGATGCTGCAACTGGAAAAGGTGCTGCAAGTCCGCTACGCCGGTGGGCTGGCGGCGCAACAGGACATCACGCGCATCCATGTCGAGCACACCGGCATGCGGGCCGAACTGCTGGCGCTGGCGGGTGAGTGGCGGCAAAGCACAACGCGACTGAACACCTTGCTGGCACGCGCGGCCGATGCGCCGCTGGCGGCACCGACTGCGCTGCGCGCCTTGCCCGAGCCCGCCAAACTCGATTTTGCGGCGCTGGCAGAGCGTCTGCGCCAGGCCAACCCGCAGTTGTTTATCGAGAGCGCACGCCTGCGCTCAGCAGAAAAATCGCGCGACCTCGCCTACAAGAATCGCTACCCGGATTTCACGCTCGGACTGACCGCCATGCAGCGGCAAAGCTCGATCAAGGAATGGGGCTTCATGGTCGAGCTCAATCTGCCGCTGCGCGATGGCGTGTTGCAGTCGCAGGAGCGCGAATCCGAAGCCATGCTCTCGGCAGCCCGCTCGCGCCAGGAGGCCGCAGCCAACCAGGCGCTGGCCGATCTGTCGGAGAACCTCATCGCGCTGGAGTCGGCACGCCAGACCGAGCACCTGATGACGTACAGCCTGATGCCGCAGGCCGACCTGACCTGGCGCGCGGCGCTGGCCGGCTACGAAAACGGCAAGGCGGATTTCGCCACGCTGCTTGATGCGCAACGGCAGATTCGTGGCGCACGGCAAAGCCAGATCAAGGCACAGGTTGAAGCGCAAATGCGCCTGGTGGAAATCGAACGACTCCTAGGGGAAGATTTATGAAACAAGGCGCTGCACTGGCCATCGGCCTCGTCGCCGTGGCGCTGGCGGCGGGCGGCGGCTATTGGGCCGGCCACCGCAGCCCGGGCCCGGCGACGCCCGACGCAAGGCCGGCAAGCGATGCGGCGAAGAAGCCGCTTTACTACCGCAATCCGATGGGCCTGCCCGACACCTCGCCGGTGCCCAAGAAAGACCCGATGGGGATGGATTACATCGCCGTCTTTGCGGGTGCTGCTGACGAGGAACCGGCGGCTGCAAACCAGCTCAAGTTCAGCACCGAAAAGATCCAGAAGATGGGCGTGCGCACCGAGCCGGCGCAACTGCGCCTGCTCGACAAAACCGTGCGCGCCGCCGGCCGCATCGAACCCGACGAGCGCCGACTGGTCACCGTAGCCTCGCGCTATGAAGGTTATGTGGAGCGTCTGCATGTGAACGCCACCGGCCAGGCCGTCACCAAGGGGCAGCCGCTGTTTGAGGTCTACAGCCCGGAACTGGTCTCGGCGCAGCGTGAATACGCAATTGCAGCGCAGGGCGTGGTGTCGCTACAGGGGGCCGACAGCCCGGCGCAACTGGGCATGGCGCGGCTCGTCGAATCGAGTCTGCAGCGGCTCAAGAACTGGGAGATTTCCGAGGAACAAATCAAGGCCCTGGTTGCATCCGGCGAAACCAAGCGCAGCATGACTTTTCGCTCACCGGCCAGCGGCATCGTGATGGAAAAGAAAGCGGTGCAGGGCATGCGCTTCATGCCCGGCGAGATGCTGTACCAGATTGCCGACCTGTCGGCGGTGTGGGTGGTGGCCGATGTCTACGAGCAGGATCTTGCGCTGATCAAGACCGGCGCCAAGGCCCGGGTCACGATCAACGCCTATCCGGACAAAGTGTTCATGGGCACAGTGAGCTACGTTTACCCGACATTGAAACCAGAGACCCGAACCGTGCCGGTGCGCGTGGAGTTGGCCAACCCGGGTCTGCTGCTCAAACCCGGCATGTTTGCCCAGGTGGAGCTGGGCGTCTCAGCCAAGGCCAAGGTCGTGACGGTGCCGCTGTCGGCCGTCATCGACAGTGGCACGCGCCAGATCGTTTTGCTGGCGCAGGGCGAAGGGCGTTTCACGCCGCGTGAAGTGAAGCTCGGCGCGCGCAGTGACAACTACGTCGAAGTGCTGGACGGTGGTGTGAAGGACGGCGAGCTGGTGGTGGTTGCCGCCAACTTCCTGATCGACGCCGAGAGCAATCTCAAGGCCGCGATAGCGGGCTTCGGCGCGGCGCAACCCGCACCAGCCGCAGCAGCCAGTGCATCGGCGGTGAAAGGCGCGGGTCATCAGGCGCAAGGTGTCATCGACAGCATCGACGCCAAAGACGGCAGCATCAACCTGCGCCACGGCCCGGTGGCAAGCCTGAAGTGGCCGGCCATGACGATGGAGTTCAAGCTTGCCAATGCCGCGCTGCTGAAAGACCTGAAAGCGGGCGACCAGGTCAGTGTCGAGTTTGTTGAGCGCCAGACCGGTGAATGGGTCATTACCAGCGTTAGAAAATAACATGCTGGCCAACATCATCGACTGGTCGGGGCGCAACCGCTTTCTGGTTCTGCTCGCCACGCTGTTCATCACGCTGTGGGGCATCTTTGCCGTGCTGCGCACCCCCATTGATGCGCTACCCGATCTGTCGGACGTGCAGGTCATCGTCTACACCGAGTACCCGGGCCAGGCGCCGCAGGTGGTGGAAGATCAGGTCACCTATCCGCTGACAACGGCCATGCTCTCGGTGCCGAAGTCGAAGGTGGTGCGCGGCTTTTCCTTCTTCGGCGCGTCCTTCGTCTACATCATCTTTGAGGATGGCACCGACATCTACTGGGCGCGCTCACGCGTGCTGGAGTACCTCAACTTCGCCTCGGGACGGATGCCCAAGGGCATCACGCCGCAGATCGGGCCCGACGCCACCGGCGTCGGCTGGGTCTATCAGTACGCGCTATTAGCCAAAGACAAGACGCTGGCCGAACTGCGCTCGATTCAGGACTGGTATGTGCGCTACCAGCTGAGCAAGGCGCACGGTGTGGCGGAGGTGGCATCGGTCGGCGGCTTCGTGCAGACCTACCAGGTGACGGTGGACCCGGTCAAGCTGCGCGCCTTCGGCATCCCCTTGATGAAGGTGGCGCAGGTGATCCGCGATTCGAACCGCGATGTCGGTGGGCGCGCTGTCGAGATGGCCGAGACCGAGTACATGGTGCGCGGCAGGGGCTATCTGCGCGGCAAGAGTGACATCGAAATGCTGGTGGTGAAGGCCGACAAGGGCACGCCAGTGCTGGTCCGCGACATTGCCCGCGTCGAACTGACGCCCGATGAGCGCCGCGGCCTGACCGAACTCAACGGTGAGGGCGAAGTGGTATCGGGCATCGCCATGGCACGCTACGGGCAGAACGCGCTGGAGGTCATCGCTAATCTCAAAGAGAAAATCGCCGAGATCGGCCCGGGCCTGCCGGATGGCGTCACGGTGCAGACGGTGTACGACCGCTCCGAACTGATTAACCGCGCCATCGCCACCTTGAAGCGCACGCTGCTCGAAGAATCGCTGATCGTCGCCGCCGTTTGCGTCGTCTTTCTGCTGCACCTGCGCAGCGCGCTGGTGGCGATCCTGATGCTGCCGGTAGGCATCCTGATCTCATTCATCGCCATGCGTCTCTTGGGCATGAGCTCGAACCTGATGAGCCTGGGCGGCATCGCCATCGCCATCGGCGCCATGATCGACGCCGCCATCGTCATGATCGAGAACGCGCACAAGCATCTGGAGCGTCTGGAAACAGAAACGGGAGTCGAATCGGGAGCTGAATTGGGGTCAGATCCCAATTCGGACCAGAACCTTCGAGCTGGCCAAGCAGTTACCAACGAATTGGGCTCTGACCCCCATTCAGCGGGGCATACCAACGCAGTAGCTTCCTCCACCAGCCTCAATGAGCGCACCCACGCCATCCTCACCGCCTGCAAAGAAGTAGGCCCCGCACTCTTCTTCTCCCTGCTGATCATCACCGTCTCCTTCCTGCCGGTATTCAGCCTCGAAGGCCAGGAGGGTCGCTTGTTCTCGCCGCTGGCCTACACCAAGACCTTTGCCATGGCCGGCGCTGCGCTGCTGTCGGTGACGTTGGTGCCGGTGCTGATGCTGCTCTTCATTCGGGGCAAGGTGATGCCGGAAGCGAAGAACCCGGTCAACCGCTTTCTGATATGGGTCTACCGCCCGATCATCGAGGGCGTGATGCACTGGAAGAAGCTCACGGTGCTGATCGCGCTGCTGGTGTTGGGCGTCTCCTGGTACCCGGCCTCGCGCCTGGGCTCCGAATTCATGCCCACGCTCAACGAAGGCTCGCTGCTCTACATGCCCGCATCGCTGCCGGGCATGTCGATCACGAAAGCCGCCGAGTTGCTGCAGACGCAGGACAAGATCATCAAGAGCTTTCCCGAAGTGGCCTCGGTCTACGGCAAGGCCGGACGTGCCAACAGCGCGACCGACCCGGCGCCAACCGAGATGTTCGAGACCGTCATCAACCTCAAGCCAGAGTCCGAATGGCGCGCGGGCCTGACCATCGACAAGCTGATTGCCGAGATGGACAAGGCGCTGCAGTTCCCCGGTGTAGCGAATTCGTGGACCATGCCGATCAAGGCGCGCACCGACATGCTCTCCACCGGCATCCGCACACCGATCGGCATCAAGGTCTTCGGCAAAGATCTCAACGAGATGGAAAAGCTGGCACGGCAGATCGAGACCGTGGTGAAAGCGGTACCCGGCACCACCAGCGCTTTTGCCGAACGCCTGACCGGTGGCTTCTACCTTGACATCGAACCGGACCGCACGCAGCTGGCACGCTACGGTCTGGGCGTGGGAGATCTGCTTGATGTCGTCGGTGCCGCACTCGGTGGCGAGATGGTAACGACCACGGTCGAAGGCCGCGAGCGCTTCGGCGTGACGGTGCGCTACCCACGCGAGTTGCGCAGCGACCCGCAGCAGATTGCACGCGAAGTGCTGATACCGACGATGGACGGCGCGATGATTCCACTGGGTCAGGTCGCCAAGGTGCTGATCACCAAAGGCGCGCCAGGCATTCGCACCGAGAACGCGCTGCTGTCGGCCTACATCTACGTCGACATCCGCGAGCGTGACATCGGCGGCTATGTCGCCGACGCGAAGAAGGCAGTGGCTGCGCAAGTGAAATTTCCGAGTGGTTATTACGTGACCTGGAGCGGTCAGTTA
>CAITXW010000458.1 GCA_903896425.1 uncultured beta proteobacterium
GCCCTCTTTGGCTTCGACGGCCTGGTGCAGGCCCTCGCTCCAGCGCCGGCCCGTCATCAAGCGACCCGTGAACTCGTCAACGATCACGATCTCGCCGTTCTGCACCACGTAATGCTGGTCGCGGTGGTACAGGTGGTTGGCACGCAGCGCCGCGTACAGATGGTGCATCAGCGTGATGTTGGCCGGGTCGTACAGCGTGGCACCTTCCGGGATCAGGCCCAGACCCGACAAAATGCGCTCGGCGCTCTCGTGACCCTGCTCGGTCAGAAAGACCTGCCGGCTTTTTTCATCAAGCGTGAAGTCGCCCGGCTTGGTAATGCCTTCGCCGGTGCGTGGGTCTTCCTCGCCTTCCTGACGCTGCAACTGTGGCGCCACCTTGTTGATGGCGATGTAGAGCTCGGTGTGGTCTTCGGCCTGACCGCTGATGATCAGCGGTGTGCGCGCTTCGTCGATCAGGATTGAATCAACCTCGTCGACGATGGCGTAATTGAGGCCGCGCTGGACCCGGTCCGCCGCCTCGTAGACCATGTTGTCACGCAGGTAGTCAAAGCCGTACTCGTTGTTGGTGCCGTAGGTGATGTCGGCGCGGTAGGCGGCCTGCTTTTGCTCACGCTCCATGTTGGGCAGGTTGATGCCCACCGACAAACCCAGGAAGTTGTAGAGCTTGCCCATCCAGACCGCATCACGATTGGCTAGGTAGTCGTTCACCGTCACCACGTGCACGCCCTTGCCGGTCAGGGCATTGAGGTAGACCGGCATGGTGGCGGTCAGGGTCTTGCCTTCGCCGGTGCCCATTTCAGAAATCTTGCCCTGGTGCAGCGACATTCCGCCAAGCAGTTGAACGTCGAAGTGGCGCATCTTCATGACACGCTTGGAGCCCTCGCGCACCACGGCAAAGGCTTCGGGCAGCAAGGCGTCGAGCGTTTCACCCTTGTCAATGCGGTCCTTGAACTCCTGCGTCTTGCCGCGCAGGGCTTCATCCGACAGTTTCTCGAGGCCGGCTTCCATCGCATTGATGCGAACCACGCTGGCACGGTACTGTTTGAG
This sequence comes from uncultured beta proteobacterium, assembly GCA_903896425.1. Classification (GTDB taxonomy): domain Bacteria; phylum Pseudomonadota; class Gammaproteobacteria; order Burkholderiales; family Burkholderiaceae_C; genus Rhodoferax. The sequence continues at coordinate 1,048 of CAITXW010000458.1, forward strand.
CAGGCGGTCATTTCGACTGCCGAAAATTTTGGTAAGGATATTGGTAACCATGAATGCAAGACGGATCGGTCAACCCACCTGGGCCAACCGAGCAGCGCAATCCTTTGTCTAATCTGGATGAAATGGGGGCACTGGCACTAAACGCAATGCGCGAACAGCCTACGCCGCGCCCGCAACACGAACCGGCGAATTTTACCCGTGCCGGGCTGTGCTCCGGCAGGCGAGCGGATAATGCCTTTTCGACCCCACCCACAAGCCTTTGCGCATGAACCGCCGCCACCAACCCTTCACGCTGCAGCAAGCCTGCCAGGAAGCCCCCACGCTGGCGCGCCTGAGCGAACTCAGCGCCGATTCGGTGGCGCGGCTCAAAGCCATCGAGCCCCTGATCCCGCCAGCCCTGCGCAGCGCGCTCAAGGCCGGGCCGATCGAAGGCCCGGTCTGGTGCCTGTTGCTGAGCAACAGCGCCGCCGCCGCCAAAATTCGCCAACTCCTGCCCGCCTTGCAAGCCCATTTGCGCAGCAAGGGCTGGGAGGTGGACAGCATCCGGCTCAAGATTCAGGTCAGCACAAACAGTGCTTCCAGCCGATGACGCTTGGGTGGCAGCCCCGGGCGCTTGCAGACTGAAAACCCCAGTTGTTTGAGGCTCTCGCGCACGCCCAGGGCCACGCTGTAACTAGCAAGGGTGGTGCCGGCGCGGCAATGGCGTGCGATCGCCTGCAGCGTGGCGTGCGACCACATCTCGGGGTTAAGCGCCGGGCTGAAACCATCCAGATAAACCGCATCGGCGATGCAGTCAAGACCGTCGAGCATGGGCTGCACCTGGCCGAAAGCCAAGGTTAAACAAACGCGGCCACCGGCAAACTGTAGTTGCTGCGTGCCGCCCTGCAGCGCCTGCCAGGCCTGCGCCAGTTCCAGCGCCAGCGCCGGCAAGCGCGCAACCAACTGCGGCTCGGCAGTGCCTGGCAGCTCGGGCACTTGCGCGTTGCGCAGGATGTCGGCCGCTGCCACCGGATAGGCTTCAACCGACACAAAATGCAGCCGCTCGCAGCGCTGCGCGTCCGCCTCCCACGCGGCCCAGGTCGTCAGAAAGTTCAGGCCCAGGCCAAAGCCCGTCTCCAGCACGGTGAATTCATCGCTGCTGCGCCAGCGCTGCGGCAAACCGCAGCCCGCCACAAAAACCGTGAACGCCTGCGCCACGCCGCCCGTGCGCGAGCGGTAGCGGTCATTGAAGCGCGGGCTGTGCGGGCTGCCGTCGGAGAGCCACAGCACGGGTTCAGTCATAAATGCATCCCACAGTTGGACTCAACACAAGCGGCCAGATTGCCGGCCGCGATGTTAGCGGATGCGCGTCACGTGAGCCAAAGAAAAACCCGCTCTCCAGTGAAGAAGGCGGGTTTTAATGTGGTGCCGATTATCGGATTCGAACTGATGACCTACCGCTTACAAGGCGGTTGCTCTACCAACTGAGCTAAATCGGCTTGCTTTGAATTTTAACGGACAGCGCAAGCGTTCCCGCAGACAGGACGCCCTTATTTCACACGCGTCAAGGTGGGACGCGGGCCGCTGCTGGTCGGGCGTGGTGGATTGGGCTCGTCATGCGACGCCTGTGCGCCTTGATCCGACTCGACCCGGGTCAAACCGGCAGCGCTGGGCGCCTCGGCAGTCTCGGCCGATGGCGGCACTTGGGGAAAGGCCATGCCCTGTCCGTTTTCACGCGCGTAGATCGCCATCACCTGGTCCACTGGCACCATGATCTCGCGCGCAGTGCCGGCGAAGCGAGCCTTGAACTCGATGAAGTCGTTACCCAGTTTCAATCCGGTTGTCGCATCGAAGCTGATGTTCAAAACGATCTCGCCGTCCTTCACGTACTCGCGCGGCACCTGCACCCGCTCGTTCACCGCCACCGCCACGTAAGGCGTGAATCCGTTGTCGGTGCACCACTCGTACAAGGCCCGTATCAGATAGGGCCGGGTGGATGTGGATTCTGGCGATTCGAGCATCGACAAAGTATCCTGGCGCTTACTTGCGCATCACTTTCTCGGACGGTGTCAGCGCCTCGATATAGGCCGGACGCGAAAAGATGCGCTCGGCGTACTTGAGCAGCGGCGCCGCATTCTTGCTCAGGTCGATGCCGTAGTAGTCCAGGCGCCAGAGCAGGGGGGCAATCGCCACGTCAAGCATCGAGAAGCCGTCACCCAGCATGTACTTGTTCTTCAGGAACACCGGCGCGAGTTGCGTCAGGCGGTCACGAACGTGGGCGCGGGCTTTCTCCAGCACTTTTTCATTGCTCTTGGCAGCGCGCGATTCCAGCGTCGAGACGTGCACGAAGAGTTCCTTCTCGAAATTGAGCAGGAACAAGCGCACGCGGGCGCGATCCACCGGGTCGCCGGGCATCAGTTGTGGATGCGGAAAGCGCTCGTCGATGTACTCGTTGATGATGTTCGACTCGTACAGGATCAGATCGCGCTCAACCAGGATCGGCACCTGGCCGTACGGGTTCATGACATTGATGCCTTCGGGCTTGTTGTAGAGATCAACGTCGCGAATCTCGAAGTCCATGCCTTTTTCA
>CAITXW010000459.1 GCA_903896425.1 uncultured beta proteobacterium
ACAATGCCCTCTTCCTCGACCCGCTTGGCAAAAGCCGCGTTCTCGCTCAGAAAGCCATAGCCCGGGTGCACCGCCTGTGCGCCGGTCTGCTTGCAGGCAGCGATAATTTTCTCGCCCAGCAAATAGCTCTCGCGACTCGGCGCCGGTCCGATGTGGACGGCCTCGTCGGCCAGCATCACGTGGCGCGCGTCCTTGTCGGCCTCGGAATAAACGGCCACCGTCTTGATGCCCATCTTGCGCGCCGTCTTGATGACCCGGCACGCGATCTCGCCACGGTTTGCAATCAGAATTTTTGTAAACATGTTCTTTTTCTCCTCGGGCCTTAGAGTGGAATGTTGCCGTGCTTGCGCCACGGATTTTCAATTTTTTTGGCGCGCAACATCACGAGTGAGCGGCAGATGCGCTTGCGGGTTTCGTGCGGCAAGATCACATCGTCGATGAAGCCGCGCGCGCCGGCCACAAAGGGGTTGGCAAAGCGGGCTTTGTATTCGGCTTCCTTGGCCGCGAGTTTGGCCGGGTCACCCTTGTCTTCGCGGAAGATGATTTCGACCGCACCCTTGGCACCCATGACCGCGATCTCGGCGTTGGGCCAGGCAAAGTTGACGTCGCCGCGCAAGTGCTTGGAACTCATCACGTCGTAGGCGCCGCCGTAGGCCTTGCGCGTGATCACCGTGATCTTGGGCACGGTGCACTCGGCAAAAGCGTAGAGCAACTTGGCGCCGTGCTTGATGATGCCGCCGTATTCCTGCGCCGTGCCGGGCATGAAGCCGGGCACATCGACGAAGGTCACAACCGGAATATTGAAGGCATCGCAGAAGCGCACAAAGCGCGCGGCCTTGATCGAGCTCTTGATGTCCAGGCAGCCGGCCAGCACCAACGGTTGATTGGCCACGATACCCACGGTCTGACCTTCCATGCGGGCAAAGCCGATCAGGATGTTCTTGGCGTATTCGGGTTGCAGTTCAAAAAAGTCGCCATCGTCGACCGTTTTGACGATCAACTCCTTCATGTCATAGGGCTTGTTCGGATTGTCCGGCACCAGCGTGTCCAGGCTCAGGTCCATGCGATCGGCCGGATCACCACCGCGGCGCACCGGCGCCTTTTCACGGTTGTTCAGCGGCAGGTAGTTGTAGAGGCGGCGCAGCATAAGCAGTGCTTCCACATCGTTCTCGAAAGCCAGATCGGCGACACCGCTCTTGGTGCTGTGGCTGATGGCGCCGCCGAGTTCTTCGGCCGTCACGTCTTCGTGTGTCACGGTCTTCACCACTTCGGGCCCCGTAACAAACATGTAGGAACTGTCCTTGACCATGAAGATGAAGTCGGTCATGGCCGGGCTGTAGACCGCACCACCGGCGCAGGGACCCATGATCATGCTGATCTGCGGCACGACACCGCTGGCCATCACGTTGCGCTGGAACACGTCGGCATAGCCACCGAGCGAGGCCACGCCCTCCTGGATGCGCGCACCACCCGAATCATTCAAGCCGATCACCGGTGCCCCGACCTTCATCGCCTGGTCCATCACCTTGCAGATCTTCTCGGCATGGGCTTCGCTCAACGCGCCACCGAACACGGTGAAATCCTGGCTGAAGACAAACACCAGGCGGCCATTGATCATGCCGTAGCCAGTGACGACGCCGTCACCTGGAATCTTCTGCTCCTCCATGCCGAAATCGACACAGCGGTGTTCCACAAACATGTCCCACTCTTCAAAAGTACCCTCGTCGAGCAGCAACTCAAGACGTTCACGGGCGCTGAGCTTGCCCTTCTTGTGCTGCAGGTCGATGCGCTTCTGGCCACCACCAAGGCGGGCAAGTTCTCGCTTGGCTTCAAGTTGTTCAAGTATGTCGTGCATGGTGTTTCTCTTTACTAGGTTCTGATCGTTTCTGTCGTTGCTCAGTTATCACGGATGACTTGCGCTCTGTGTTTCGGTTTGCGCCAGCAACAGGGTCCTGGCGGCTGTCGAGGCCGCCATGCGGCCCTGTTGCACTTCCAGTGTCAGTTGCGGCAGCAGTCGCTGCACGTTCGGGTGCTGGCGAAATGCCTGCTTGAGTCCGGCGTCGATGCGCTCCCACATCCAGGCCAGCGCTTGCTGTTGACGGCGTGCTGCGAGCCTGCCACCCTGCAGTTGCAAGGTTTTGAAACGTTGCACCGCAGTCCAAAAAGTATCGACACCCTGTCCCAGCAACGCGCTGAGTTGCATCACCTGCGGCTGCCAGTTGCGCTCGCGTTGCTGCAATGCATCGGGGCTACCGTGCATTCCCAGCAGGTGCAGCGAAGCGGCAATCTGCGTCTGCGCCCGATTCGCGGCGATGGCGTCGAGATCGGCCTTGTTGATCAGCACCAGATCGGCCAGTTCCATCACGCCTTTCTTGATCGCCTGCAAGTCGTCACCGGCATTGGGCAATTGCATCAGCACGAACATATCGGTCATGTCGGCCACCGCCGTCTCTGACTGCCCGACACCGACGGTCTCGACCAGCACGATGTCATAACCAGCCGCCTCGCAGACCAGCATCGCTTCGCGTGTCTTCTCGGCCACGCCACCCAAGGTTCCGCTGCTCGGGCTGGGCCGGATGTAGGCGTTCTCGTGCACCGAGAGTTTTTCCATGCGTGTCTTGTCACCGAGGATGGAGCCACCCGACAGCGACGATGAGGGGTCCACCGCTAGCACCGCAACCCGGTGCCCCTGCGCAATCAGGAACAAGCCCAGCGCTTCAACAAAAGTTGATTTGCCTACACCGGGCACGCCGCTGATACCGATGCGAAATGATCGGGCCGTATGCGGCAACAGCGCCGTCAGTAGTGCATCGGCCTGGATTCGGTCCTCGGCAAGCGTCGATTCCAACAAGGTGATGGCCTTGGCGATGGCACGACGCTGCGTTAGCGCCGATCCATTCACAACGGATTCGAACAGACTCATGCCGTGCGCCGTGGTTCAAGCCTGCAAGGCCTTCTTGATTTGTTCCAGCACGTCCTTGGCGCTGACCGGGATCGGCGTACCAGGGCCATAAATGCCCTTGACGCCAGCGGCGTACAAGAAGTCATAGTCCTGTCGTGGTACCACACCACCGACGAACACAACGATGTCATCGGC
>CAITXW010000460.1 GCA_903896425.1 uncultured beta proteobacterium
CATCGCTCTCATACCTGAAGCGCTTGCCGCTGGACCAACTCAAAATTGATCAGACATTTGTGCGTGATTTGCTCACTGACCCGAACGACGCAGCCATCGCAAAAACAATTATCGCGCTGGGCCAGAGTCTGGGGCTGGCAGTGATTGCCGAGGGCGTTGAAACCCAGGCCCAGCGCGAGTTTCTTGCCCAATCTGGATGCTATGCCTACCAAGGCTACCTGTTTAGCAGGCCCGCACCGATTGCTACCTTCGAGTCATATATTCGGGCGATGCGGGTGTCAGATCGTGAACCTTGAACCCTGCGGAAAAATTGTTTCTCTGCAATGGACGCGCTGCCCAATCTTTTTGGGGCCGAATATTGCAAGCCGCCATGCGAAGCCGTTGAAAGCGCCATTACTGTAGATTGGATGTACTGGCGTTGAAGGTGTAGCGGTCCCATTGATCACTGCCGATCAGGCTGGTCAATGTACGGTTTGGAGCAGGCAGATCGAAAACCCCTACAGCCGCTTTCAGCCCCAAAGAGTCAGCCGCCGCTGTGGGCCACCGAGGGTCAATGCGATTTCAGGTCTGGTGAAACATGTGGAGCAGCAAGGCCGCCGGAGCTGACATAGGTCTGCCCAAATTGCTCGCTCCAGCCCCGACGGTGCTGAACGGACTTTTTTTGCCCACTCAGAACGGGGGCAAGTCTGTACCCAATGACGGTCTTCCCGAACGCAGCCGCGATTGCTCGCAAATCACTGATTCCAGGCAGCGAAACGGCTCTGTACGCCCCACCGGCATCTGGCTCGGGAGTATTGAGCGCCCTGGCGACAATTTCCCCGAGTCGCTTGACTCGGGCTTTGTCGTCGGCGGTGGGGCGGGTGTTTTCTTCATCAGACTGATTTGTACCACGACCGGACTGGCTAAAGCGCGTTTGCGAGTCGTTCTCGCCAGATTGAACCGCAGCGACCCTCCTGAAGTTCTCGCGGATTTTCTCGGGAAACTTGGCCAGCGCTTCGCCCGGTATGGCTTGGCCTGCAGCCACCATGCGAGCCAGATCCTGCACGTTGGCGAAGCCCGGATAGTCTGTGACTTTGGCCCAACGCTCGCCCGCAATGAACTTGGCCGCCAAATCTCTCAGGCCGTCGACGTACTCACGCGCACCATTGCTGCCATCCTGAAGCAAGTAGCCGAGATAGGTTTCGTTGAGCGGCCCTTTTGGACCCTGCAGCACGGTCCCACCCACGGCGCGCAGTATCGGGAACCGTCCAGTGGCTGCAGCAGGGCATCGCTGCCAACCGGGAAAATGACTTCCTGAACCACGACATGCAGTTGCTGGTGGACAAGACGCTGGAGCAAATGAAGATCAACCAGCAGCAGGCGGCCAGCGAAAGCCACACCCATCTGCTCATGCGCGACTACGAGGACAACAGCCCGCAGGCGCAGGCGTTCGACGCCGCTGCGGATCCCACCCACCCCACCCGGCATTGATCCGGATCCCGGACGATGCAGACCGATTCGGTTTCCTGTTTGAATCAGGTGGTGCTGCTGCTGCGACAGCAGCTGCTGTCGCGCGCGGGCAAGGAAAGACC
>CAITXW010000461.1 GCA_903896425.1 uncultured beta proteobacterium
CCGAAGAAGGGGCGCAGCCAGCGCCAGGGATAAGCTGGCACAACGCCAAATTCCTTGCGCTTTTCGATCAGCGTCACGCTCTCGCGAGCCGCCTGCGCTGCGCTAACAGCAAACGGGTACTTCTCCATCTTGGGCACGATGTCGGTCAGCACAAAGCCTGGCAGGATCTGGCAGACGGCGATATTCTTGCGCTTGAGTTCGATGCGCGCAGCGTCCAGGTACATCGAAAAGCCCGCCTTGCTGGCGCAGTACGCGCCCTGCTTCGGAATCGCCTGCAGCGACGCGAGCGACGAGACGCCCACCAACTGGCCCGAACCCTGTCCCAGAAAATGTTCCACCGCTGCTTCGGCCGTCGCAATGGCGCCGATCAGATTGGTCTGGATCACCTGCGCCTGCTCCAGCAGTTTGCCGCGACCGATGGGCGTGAAGCGATTGACGCCGGCGTTGACCACCACGATGTCGACCTTGCCCAGCGCCTCGAACAAGGGCCGCAGCGTGCTCGCAACCGCCTCGGGCTGATCGACATCGAGCGCGACGATCGCTATGCGCCGCGCCGGGTCCGGATGCTGGGTCTGCACTTCCTCGCGCAGTTGCGAGAGCAGTTCCAGGCGCCGCGCTGCCAATCCCAGGTGGTAGCCACGCGCGGCGAACTCCAGCGCCAGCGCGCGGCCAATGCCGCTCGATGCGCCGGTGATCAAAACTGTTTTTGACATGGGCTAGTTGTACCAGTAGGTGTATTCGTCCTGCGCCGTCTGCTTCTGGTTCAGCGTCTTGTCGATAGCAATTGGAAACTGGATGAACGATGGCCACAAAGGTGCCGGCATCTGCGCATGGTGCGCTGTGAGCGTGGCCCTCATCTGCGCCAGTTTCTCGGGCTGCTGGGCTGCGAGGTTGATTTTTTCCGTCGGGTCTTGTGCCAGGTTGAATAGCCAGTCCTTCTTTGGCTGTTCCGATACGATCAGCTTCCAGGCGTTTTCCTGCACGGCACGGTACGGGCCGTCGCGCCAGAACAGCGCGCGCTGCGGCTGCGATGCGGAATCCTTGCCCAGATACGGCAGCAGGTTGACGCCGTCGATCGGTCGGTCCGTCGGCAACTTGCCGCCGGCGGCAGCAACGACCGTGGGCAGGATATCGATGTTCGACACCGGCTGCTGGTATTGCGTTCCAGGAACGATATGCCCCGGCCACTTGGCGACATAGGGCACGCGCAATCCACCCTGGAATTGCGTCAGCTTCCAGCCGCGATACGGTAGATTGACGTCGGGAATGCCGATGTAGCCGGGTGCGCCGTTGTCGCTAGTGAAGATGACGATGGTGTTCTCCTCCAGCCCCTCCTCGCGCAGCGTCTGCAACACACGGCCGACGCTGCGGTCAACCGAACGAATCATGGCGGCGTAAACACGGCGCCGGTGATCAGGAATGTTGGCGAGGGCGTCGTAATCTTCCTTGCTCGCCTGCAGCGGCGTGTGCACACCCCAGTGCGCCAGGAACATGAAAAAGGGCTGGTTCTTGTTCTTCTTGATGGCACTGACCGCTTCGTCGGTGAAGTAATCCGTCAGGTACTTGCTCGGCTCAAACCACTTGCCGGCGTTGAAGCTCACACCAAAGCGCATATTGGGCCAGAGGAACTTGTCGATCGGGTCGAAGTCCTGTTTCGAGTTGACCACGCGCGGGTCTTTCTCCGGCAGATAGAGACCGCTTTCCATGAACAGGCTTTCGTCAAAGCCCTGGTTGTTGGGTCGCATCTCGGGCGTGCTGCCGAGGTGCCATTTGCCGATGTGGATGGTGTGGTAGCCGCGCGGCTTGAGCAGTTCGGCCACGGTCTGCTCACTCGGCGGCATGCCCAGGTCGTTGAAGTCTTTGGACGCGCTGGCTTTTTCCTGGTCGATGACAACCGGGTACAACCGATCCGGGTCAGCGTAGAGCGCGCCGGCGACACGCGCCATGGGGCCGGGTGTCGGCGTGAACTCGACGCCAAAGCGCCAGGGGTAGCGCCCCGTCATCAGCGCCGCACGCGACACGGTGCAGACAGCGGCGGCCGCATAGCCCTGATCGAAACGCACACCGTCACGCGCAATGGCGTCAATGTTGGGGGTGGGAACGCCCTCGGCCGTGTGACCGCCACCAAAGGTGCTGACGTCATTAATGCCCAGGTCATCGGCCATGATCACGATGATGTTCGGTGGCCGTTGTGACACGGCATGCACGGCGCTTACCGGTCCGTCAATCCAGGGCACCGGATGGTTCGCCTCGCGCGGGTTTTTGAAGTCGGTCGTCCAGCCCAGCGAATACTGCAGGATGAGCAAGCGATTGGCGTAGACGCCAACGGCCAGCGCTGCCGTCAC
>CAITXW010000462.1 GCA_903896425.1 uncultured beta proteobacterium
ACAAAGACCTCGGCCTCCTTGCCGCTCATCAGTTGCCGAACAACGCTGTCGATCAGTCCTTCTTCAATCAGGGATTGCAGTCTGCGGGGTGGTTTCATCGAGGCATTTTGCGCCTTGGATGAAGACCCTTGCGTTGGCCGGTTCAGTTGCGCAATTGCGCGTTGACGAGTTGCAGTTCGGGTTCGCCCAGTTGTCCGGCCAGAGCCTGTAGCCGCAACTGGCCCAGTAGCAGGTCGGTTCGCGCCTGCAGCAAGGCCAACTCGGCAGCGCTGGCGTCGTTCTCGGCCTGCAGCAGGTCCAGCGTCGTGCGGTCGCCCACCTGACGCCCCAGGCGCGTGGCATCGAGCCGCGCCAGGCTGGCTTTGCGCGCTTCGCTCAGCGCCATCAGACGGCTGGCACCGGCTTGCAGCGCGAGCCAGGCGGCGCGCGTCTGCTGGTTGATTTGCTGGCGTGCGCGATCGAGTTCAGCCGAGGCCTTGTCCTGCAGGCGCAGCGCTTCTTCCTGCTTGGCGCTGCGGTAGCCACCGGTGTAAAGCGGCACATTCAATTGCAGGCCAATCATCTGCTGGTTCGCGCTGTTGCTGGCCGCGCCAAAACTGCCGCTGCCGCTGAGCTGCTCACGCGTGGCCTGCGCCACCAGATCGAGCGTCGGCGCGGCCGCCGCGCCGTACTTGGCAACATCCTGCTGCGCCACCTGCACGTTGGCTGCCTGCATGCGCAACAGCGGGTTCTTGTCGGTGGCCTGCGCCTGCCAGTGCGCCAATGCCGGCAGATTGGCGGGCAGCACATCGCCCTGCAGCGGCAGTGCCTGCACGACCGGATTGGCGACACCGGTGGCGTCGCTCAAAGCGCCTTGCGCCAGTGCCAATTCGTCTTGCGCGGCCAGCACCTGGGCCTGCAAGCCATGGGCACGCGCCGAGGCTTCGTGCGTGTCGGTGATGGGTTTGTCACCCAGCGCAAAGCGGTCTTTTGCCTCCACCAGCGCCAGATCAACGGCCTTTTGCTGCGCGCGCAACAGCGCAAGCTTGTTGGTGGCAAGCACCACATCAAAGTAGCGCTGCGCCGTTTGCAGCATCAGCTCCTGCTGCGCCGCCTGCCACGCCAGCTCGGCCACATCAGCGGCGATTTCAAGTTGCCGACCCTGCGCCTTGCGCTCCGGGTTGAACAGCGGCTGGCGCGCGCTCAAGGCCCAGCGCGTCATATTGCCGTTGTCAACCGAGGTGGCAAAGCCAACACCGTCGGATGCGCCCATACGGGGCGCGGAAAAATGTGCACCGCTCATTTCGGTTTCGCCGCTCATGCGACCGGCGCTGGCGCTGAGCATCACACCCGGACGCCAGAGCGAAGCCGCCTGGCTTCGATTGGTGGCGCCGGCCTGGCGCGCGGCCTGTGCCACAGCGGCTTGCGGATCGTGTTGCTGCGTAGCCTGCCAGGCCTGCATCAAGTCCATGGCCTGCACGGAAACAGCGCCCAGCACCATGACGGCGGCGACCAGCGGTTTGAATGGCGTTCTCATTGGGAAGTACCCGGTAGATTGGATTGAATCCAGCGTTGCAACTCGGTGGCCGATACGGCACCCGAGAGGCGCGCTGTCTCCTGCCCACGCTGGAACAGGATCAGGGTCGGAATGCTGCGGATCGCGTAGCGCGCACTGGCCAGCGGCGCGGCCTCGGTGTCGAGCTTGACGAAGCGCACCTGCGGCAACTGGCGCGCTGCGATGACAAACTGCGGCGCCATCATCTTGCACGGGCCGCACCAGTCGGCCCAGAAGTCGACCACCACGGGCAATTCCGTGCCAGCCAGAAAGGCCGGCAGGGCCTGGTCACTCAAGGCGACCGGCGCTGCCGCCATCAAGTCTTTGCCACAGCGGCCACAGGCCAGCTCGTGATTGAGCTTTTCCGGCGGCACACGGTTCTTGACGCCGCAATGCGGGCAGACCAGTTGCATGACGCTTCTGCGTTTAGCAGCCCGGACGCACGCCAAGCTTGCGCAGGATGGATTCCATCATGCACCACTTGGTGAGCGCGCTTTGCAGCAGGTTGGCGCCGACAAAGGCAGTGAACGCCAGCCACCATTGGCTGACAAATATCGGGCTGCCGGGAATGCCCAGGGCCAAGGACAGAAGAATGAAGGTGCCTGCGACGAGGCGAACGACTTGCCAGGATGTCATGGTGATTTTCCTTAAAAAAAGTTAAACAAAGGGAGTGGGTGAATTTCAAAAACGTAGCCCGTATGGAGCGCAGCGCAATACGGGGTTGGCCACGCACTGTTGTCCCCGTATTACGCCTTCGGCTTCATACGGGCTACGGGCACGATGGGATCGCTTCATGGCGACTGCACCGGCTCGTACTCCCCGCGGTAGGCAACGTAATACAGCGTCGGAATCACGACCAGGGTCAGAATGGTCGAGACGAAGATGCCGAAGATCAGCGAGATCGCCAGACCGTTGAAGATCGGGTCGTCCAGGATGAAGAAGGCACCCAGCATGGCGGCCAGGCCGGTGAGCATGATGGGCTGGGCCCGCGTGATGGCCGAGTGCACGATGGCGCGCTTGAAGGGCACGCCTTCCTTGACCTGCAGGTTGATGAAGTCCACCAGCAGGATCGAGTTGCGCACGATGATGCCGGCCAGCGCGATCATGCCGATCATGCTGGTCGCCGTGTACTGCGCACCGAGCAGCGCATGGCCCGGCATGACGCCGATGATGGTCAGCGGAATCGGCGCCATGATGATCAGCGGGATCAGATACGAGCCAAACTGCGCCACCACCAACAGGTAGATCAGGATCAGGCCAACGGCATAGGCTGCGCCCATGTCGCGGAAGGTCTCGTAGGTGATCTGCCATTCGCCGTCCCATTTCAGCGCGTAGTCGCGCATGGCGTCGTCGGGCTGGCGGATGAAGTATTCCACCATCGGACCGCCGCCGGGCGTCTGGATCTTGGCGATCTCGCTGCGCATCTGGAACATGCCGTAGAGCGGGCTGTCGAGCTTGCCCGCCATGTCGCCCACAACGTAGTTCACCGCCAGCATGTCCTTGTGGTAAATCGGCTGCTCACGCAGCGTGTCGCTCTCGGTCACCAGATCACTGATGCGAACCAGCTTGCCCGATGCGCCGCGCACGCTCAGTTGCAGCAGCGCATCCAGATTGCCATGGCTTTCTTCGGGCAGTTGCAGCATGACCGGCGCCGCATAGCGGCTGGCGTCGTGCATGTAGGTCGCGGCTTCGCCCGCGAGACCGGCACGCAGCGTGCTCACGATGGCCTGCTGCGGCACGCCGAGCAAGGCCGCCTTGCGTCGATCGACCAGCAAGAGCTTGCGCGGTGCGCTGGCGATGCTGCTGTCGTCCACGTCCACAATGCCGTTTGATTTTTCAAACACCGCGCGTACCGCCTTGGCAACACTCAGGCGCCCGGCGGCTTCGGGGCCGTATATCTCGGCCACCAAGGGCGAGAGCACGGGCGGGCCCGGTGGCACTTCAACCACCTTGACGTTGGCGCCCATCTTCAGACCAATCTTCTGCAGCGCTGGCCGCACGCGTGTCGCGATGACGTGGCTCTGGTCGGCGCGGTGGTGCTTGTCCACCAGGTTCACCTGGATGTCGCCGACGTCGCCACCGGCGCGCAAATAGTACTGGCGCACCAGTCCGTTGAAATTGATCGGCGCGGCGGTGCCGGCGTAGGCCTGGTAGTCGGTAACCTCGGGCACGGTTGAGAGGTAAGCGCCCAGCTCATGCAGGACAGCCGCTGTCTTTTCAACCGGCGTGCCGGCCGGCATGTCGACGATCACCTGAAACTCGGACTTGTTGTCCAGCGGCAGCATCTTGAGCAGCACCAGACCGGTGGCCGGCAGGGCGACCGAAATAACAATCAGCACCGCGACACCCAGACCCAGAAAACGGCGGTTGCGCTGGCCGCTCTGGTCGTCGAGCAGCGGCTTGAATACGCGCTGAAACAGCGGGCCTAACTTGGCGGCCAAGCCGGTCGGCACATGCGCGTGGGCATTGGTGCTGGTGTGTTCCTTCATCCACAGGCGCGCCAGCCAGGGCGTGACCATGAAGGCAATCGCCAGCGACAGCAACATGCCCATGCTGGCGTTG
>CAITXW010000463.1 GCA_903896425.1 uncultured beta proteobacterium
AACGCATTTTTGTTTTCATTTTGTGAATTCGCCTCGCTCAGTTCACTCTGTGGCGAGGGTTGTGCAGACCATCCCTAGACCGCCGCCAACCCGACTTGGACTTGCAAGAGCACAGACCGGTTGGGAGGTGCATGAGCATCTTCGAGGGGTTGAACATGAGAACAATCTTTGTCGAGGTAGCGAAAGACGCCCTTCTGGCCGCTGGTCACACGAATTCAGCAGCGGGTTATCAAGGAAGCCTGCAGTGACCGGCGTTGCAGTTGAGTCGCTGCCCCAGGGATTCGTGTTGAAATCGTCCATCGCTCAAACCAATCCTCAAGCAATCCATGACCCGCTCCGAAAAAGTCCACGACAAGCTTGTGTACCGGCTCTCTCAGGTACTGACCAAGTTGAATCGTGGGGAGTCGCTCGACCCACAAGGTCTTGCTGACGAATTTGGCGTCAACCTGAGAACAATTCAACACAGTTAAGGCGCCGAAAGCGGACAAGAAAGCAGCGCCGCAAGCCAAACCTGCCAAGAAACTCGTGCGCAAGGTTGTGGCCAAGAAGGTTGCAGCCAAAGTACCCGCACCAAAAACGGCACCCGCTACGGCCTGATTTCGGGCGTCCTACTTACTCGCCGTCCCGCGAGTGCTGGTCGGTTCGCGGACATGCTGGACTTGACCAATGCAGTCTATCTCGCCGCGGGAAGAGAATGGACCGCGCCTGTGGGATGGTGGGCCGATGTCTGAATCAGGGGGCGCCAAGTCGCTGATCTGATCCCCGACTGACTGGATGTAAGAGCAGTTGAGATGGCTCACGTGGTGAGCTTGCGCGCGATCAAACTGTTGACCTGTCAACGACGAGGGGAGATCGATATGGCGCACAACATCGGCCAAATGTTCTATTACGGCAAGATTCCGTGGCACCAGCTCGGCAATAGGCTGGCGCAACCGGCGAACCTGGAAGAGGCGCTGGCTGCGGGCGGTCTTGACTGGAGCGTGAGCATGGCTCCCCTGACCCTCGAACACGAGCACGAATCCGCCGTGCCGCAGAGGATGGCGGTCCTTCGGAACGATGTGCGACCCGGTGACCATGGGCGCGTTCTTGGCGTTGTTCATCCAGAATTCAAGCTGCTGCAAAACCGCGATGGAGCCCAGCTCTTTGACTCACTCTTCGGCAAAGGCGGGCGTGTCTATCACACCGGCGGGTACCTGAAGCGTGGGGAAATCGTCTGGTTAATGGCCAAGCTGCCAGAGAGCATCCGTCTGCCAGGAAACGACGAACTCGAAACCTATCTGCTGTTCAGCAACAGCCATGACGGGTCGCTGCCGATCGACATACGGCTCACGACGGTGCGGGTTGTCTGTAACAACACCTTGTCGCTGGCGCTAAGGAAACTCTGCATAAGTGTGTCATCGAATTGACCGCTAAAACGTTAAGCATTGATGAAACAAATGAGCCTCGCCACCACCGGATTTGAACTCGTGCACAAGCGGACTCGCAAGCGCGAATTTCTCGATGAGATGGAACTGG
>CAITXW010000464.1 GCA_903896425.1 uncultured beta proteobacterium
GAGAAGGGCCTGAAGGCCTTTGTCAACCCGCGCAATGCCGCCGCCGGTGCCGTGCGCCAACTCGATCCCGCGATTGCAGCGCAGCGCCCCTTGAGTTTTTTTGCCTATGGTCTGGGTGAGGTGACGCCACCGGAGCAGGGCGGCCCCGCCTTTGAGACCCATTTCGAACTGTTGCAAACGCTCAAGGCCTGGGGCTTTCCGGTCTCTGATCTGGTGCAGGTGGCGCAGGGCGCGCCGGAACTGATCAACTACTACGAGTCGATTGCCGGAAAGCGCGACAGCCTGGGCTTTGACATTGATGGTGTGGTCTACAAGGTCAACAGCCTGGCGCTGCAGCGGCGCATGGGCTTTGTCACGCGCGAGCCACGCTGGGCGGTGGCGCACAAGTTCCCGGCGCAGGAGCAGATCACGACCGTGCTTGGCATCGAGGTGCAGGTTGGGCGCACCGGCAAGTTGACACCGGTGGCGCGTCTGGCGCCGGTGTTTGTCGGTGGCGTCACTGTCACCAATGCCACCTTGCACAACGAGGACGAAGCGCGGCGCAAGGATGTACGCGTTGGCGACAGCGTGGTGGTGCGCCGCGCCGGTGACGTGATCCCCGAGGTGGTTGCCGTGCTGCCGGAAAAACGCCAACCTGACGCAGCGCAGTTCACGATGCCGCTGCAATGCCCGGTCTGTGGCAGCACCGCTGTGCGTGAGGAGGGTGAAGTTGATCACCGCTGCAGTGGCGGTCTTTTTTGCAGCGCCCAGCGCAAGCAGTCGATTCTGCATTTCGCCCAGCGCCGCGCGGTCGAGGTCGAGGGTCTGGGCGAGAAGCTGGTTGATCAACTGGTTGACGCCGGCGTGGTGCGGACTCTGCCAGACCTCTATCGGCTGGGCCTGACGGCGCTGGCCAGCCTGGCGCGCATGGCTGACAAGTCGGCGCTGAACATCGTCCAGGCCTTGGAGAAATCAAAGCAGACGACGCTGCCGCGCTTCCTGTTTGGTCTGGGTATTCGCCATGTCGGAGAGGCCACGGCCAAGGAACTGGCGCGCCATTTTGGCAGTCTGGACGCCATCATGGACGCCAGTGAGGAACAGTTGCTCGCCGTCGCCGATGTCGGCCCAACCGTGGCGCTGAGCCTGCGCACTTTCTTTGATCAGGCACACAACCGCGAGGTCGTGGAGCAACTGCGCGCCTGCGGCGTGCGCTGGGAGGAGGGCGCGCCGGCTGCAACGGCGCCGCAGTCACTGGCCGGCATGACCCTGGTGCTGACCGGGACCCTGCCAACGCTGAGCCGGGATCAAGCCAAAGACCTGATCGAAGCGGCGGGTGGCAAGGTGGCGGGCTCGGTCAGCAAGAAAACCGCGTATGTGGTCGCCGGCGCAGAGGCAGGAACGAAGCTCGACAAGGCACGCGAACTCGGTCTTGCCATCCTCGATGAAACCGGACTAAAGGACTTGCTCAATGGCCATTCGTGAGATCCTCAAGATGGGTGACGCGCGCTTGCTGCGCATCGCGCAGCCGGTCACCGTGTTCGACAGCGATGAATTGCATCTGCTGATTTCCGACATGCTGGAAACGATGGCCGTGGCCAATGGCGCGGGCCTGGCGGCGCCGCAAATCGGCGTTGATTTGCAACTGGTGATCTTCGGCACCGATGCGCCCAACCCGCGCTATCCCGATGCGCCGCTGGTGCCCAGAACGGTGCTGATCAACCCGGTACTCACGCCGCTGCCCGACGCCACCGGCGCGCTGCTGGAAGAAGCGGACTGGGAAGGCTGCCTGTCGGTGCCCGGTCTGCGTGCCATCGTGCCGCGTTTTGCCCGTATCCGCTATGCCGGCTTTGACCAGTATGGCGACCCGATCGAGCGCACGGTGGAAGGTTTTCATGCGCGCGTCGTGCAGCACGAATGCGACCACCTGATCGGCAAGCTGTACCCGATGCGCGTGCGGGACTTCAGCCGTTTTGGTTTCACCGAAGTGCTTTTTCCGCAATTGGATGCCGAGGGCGACAGCTGATCCGGTGGGGATTACAATTTTTCCATAATTCGATTGGGTGCCAAGGCGTGGATGGATCGCGTGGCACAACATTCAGGGAGCGTTTGCCGAACGGAAGCGCAGATTGGAAGACAGACAAGAACCAGCCGCCAATTCGGGCGGCAATGAACTGGATGCGGCTCAGTTGCTGCGTCAGCGTGCCCAGGCTCGACTGCCGGGCCGATTCTTGGGTGGTGCAGAATTAATCGAAGAACTTTCACCGCAGGCCATGCGCGAGGCCCTGCATGAATTGCGTCTGCACCAGATCGAACTGGAGATGCAGAACGACGAATTGCGTCGCACCCGGTATGAACTCGATGCGCAGCGCGACCGCTATTTTGACCTCTACGACTTGGCGCCGGTAGGCTATTGCACCTTGAGCGAGCAGGGGCTGATTGTGAGTGCCAATCTCACGATAGCCAAGCTTCTGGATACCGAGCGAAGTGCTTTGCTTGGGCAGTGCTTCAATCGCTTTGTTTGCCGGGAGCAGCAAGACCGCTATTACCTGTACGTCAAGCAACTGTTGCAGACGCAGGAATCGCAAGTTTGCGAGTTGCAGATGCAGACTTTGCAGGGGCATGTGTTCTGGGTGCATCTGGCGGCCGTCGCGCTACCGGCCCAGGATGCAGGACAGATCTTGCGGGTAACCGTGAGCGACATCACCGAGCGCATGCACGCCAGGCAACTGCTCTCGGACAACATGGCGGCCCTGCAATTGCGCGACCAGGCCCTGAGTCAGATTTCAGAGGGTGTATTGACCACCGGCGTTGACCGGCGGATCACCTATGCCAATGCCGAGTTTGAACGCATCACGGGCTATAGCCAAACCGAGATGCTGGGCCAGCCTTGCGGCATCCTGCAGGGCGCCGAAGGGCAGCCGGAACTGGTGCAGCAGATGCGCGCGGCGCTCAATGCGGCGCAACCGTTTCGCGGCGAGATTCTCAACTACCGCAAGGATGGCACACCGTTTTGGAACGACCTCTCGATTATCCCGGTGTTTGATGACCAGGGTCGTTTAAGCCAGTACGTCGGCGTGCTGCGCGATGTCACGGCGCGCAAGCAGACGATGGAGGAACTGCAGCTCTTCAAGAACTGCGTGGCGCATGCCAATGACGTTATTGTGATCACCGAGGCTGAGCCCTTTATTGAGCCAGGCCCGCGCATCCTCTTTGTCAACGAGGCGTACCAGCGCACCACCGGCTATACGGCCGAGGAAGCCCTCGGCAAGACACCGCGCATGCTGCAGGGGCCCAAGACTGATCGGGCCACACTGGACCGGATTCTTGCGTCCTTGAAGCAGTGGAAGCCGATTCGCGAGGAGGTCTTGAACTACACCAAAGACGGTCGTGAGTTCTGGAGTGAGCTTGAGATATACCCTCTGGCCGACGAAACGGGCTGGTACACGCATTGGATTTCGATCCAGCGCGACATCACCGAGCGAAAACAGGCGACCCAGGAATTGATCGAGGCGATCCAGGCGCGCGAGGATGCGCAGGCGGCCAACTATGCCAAAACCCAGTTTCTGGCCAATATCAGCC
>CAITXW010000465.1 GCA_903896425.1 uncultured beta proteobacterium
GCGCTATTCAAAAGGATCCGGATTACGTGCTTAGTGTGGCTAAGGCAATACAGAGCGAGTCGCCGCGTCCCACTTCGGGAGTGGTTTTTAAGCGTTTGACTTCAGGGCGAGGAACCGTTCCTCACATGCTCAAAAATGACGAAATAGTAAAAGGCTCTGGTGGACAGATGGGTAAGCTTGCGTTCAATGGGAAAAAGCGAAGTGTTCGAATTGACCTTGCAAATATCGACCCGGAGCGATTTGCTGCGATCAAGGCGGCGATCAAGAAACTGTTGGGCTAGGAGGCGGCAGGGTGAGGAACCGTTCCTCACGGTAAAAACAGGATCTATGCTGCCTACCTCGGCGGCATGCGATCAAGCAGCGCAGCAGAGCCTCGCAATCCACCAAGAATAGACTCGGCAATCCTCATGGGGAACCCCTGCGGGAGTTTGTTGGTTATGTTCTCGATAGCAATGGGTGTCCGTTCCAGAACCTCCTGGATCAAGTCCTCAGCATCATGGCGCCTGAAGCATCTGGCTGCCGTGCTGTTGAAATGACGCCTCTGGATGTCCTTGAAGTGGTAATGCTTGTTCTTGCCTAGAAGCGCCATAGCCATCTTTGCTCTGAAGTGGGAAAACTGGTTGGGGCCGGCACCTTCAACCGGCCAGATGGACATCACGTCGTACAGGGGGGTGAGACAGTAGCGACCCTGTGGCAATAAGCGAATGCTGAAGTTCTTGGCGTGACCGTCGGGCGCTGCCAGCATCCAAAAAAGCAACTGGGCCTTGAGCAAGGTGGAGAGATCTTCCTCGGCTTGAACGGACCCGGCCAGCACGCTGGCCAAGTCGCTCAGGCCCGGGCCGCCATCACTCTCATATTTCAGGTGGGAGGGCACTCCTTTGACCTGGCAGAAGTCTTCCTGGGGCAGGCGCATCAGCCACGTTCCTGAGGAGTGCAACTGGCGATCAAAACGCTGCACGCTGAGAACCTTCTGACTGCCAAACTGAAGGATATCGGTCTTGGCCACCGGCAAGCCGAATTCGGCCATCAGGCTCATGCACAGCCACTCGTTCTCGACCGAGGTACTGAAGTCCGCTTGGCGGTGGCCAACCAGGCCCATGGGGAGTTTCAGAATATGGGTGGTTGGTGTCGATCCATGGGGGCGCATCCATCGACCATCGTGGTAGAGCAGGGCGGTCTTTTCTTGTGCGCCGGCCAGGGAAATGCGCAAGTCATCCTGATCTTCCAGGTTGAACTGGGCTGCACTGGCGGTGGTCTGGATCAGGAGCTTTTCGATATCGGATTCGGACATCGGCGTGCCCGTGATCTGGTGGATGTCGGCCGGTGACTCGTCTATTTCGAGCAACTGCACTGCACCTACGCAGTCGCGCCCAAGGGCTTGCAGCAGGTCGAATGCATCGGTGCTGGCCGTCTTGAAGCGACTCGCAAGGCGCCGGCGGATCGCATCGTTGTCGGGTAGCAGGTTGTCAAAGAAGTTCTGAACGCGCTCGCCCCTGAGGGCCTGCTTGCCAGTGAAGGGCAGGGAGAGCGACAAAGGTCTGCCTGCGACAGACTCGATCCACTCTGGAGCGTATTTGAATTCGGTGTCGCCGCGCGAAGGAATACTCCAGCTGCCCACGCGCTCACCATTGGTCCATACAGACAGGGCGCGCGAATGTGATCTGCGTCCCATGAGCTACCACTCCGAAGGGGTGGTAGCGCCGGCGGGGCCTTCCAGGCCGGTGCCTTTTGTCTGCACCAGCAGTTCCAGATCAAGCGCTGAGCACATGGTCAAAAGCTGGTCCAGGCGGATGGAGGAGGCATTGAGCTCGAGCGCTGACAGTCGGCTTTGACTCAGTCCCAAATGTCTGGCAAGCTCTGTTTGGGACAGGCCTGCTGATTTACGAGAAGCCTGCAGGAGTGCGCCAAACTGATCGGCAATGGAGAGAACTTGCTTCATGCGAGTGGTCCTTTGGCTGGCGGGGTGAACACAGACAACTTATCGGTAACGAGAGTAAATTGAATATAGTCGTATAGAGGGTATTTGTCAAATACCTCTAAGACGGGTAATTTTGATACCTGCAACAAAGTCAGTTGCCGTCAACCACGAGCGCTTGATCTCGATTAGGGCAAGGCGGTCATGTTGGACCAAAGAGACGACAGCGGCGGTTAGAGGATTGCCGAAATCGAAAAGGTCGTCCGAACGTGTTCATACGACTTTCCAGGCTGCGTGGCGTTGCTGAGTTTGTGCGCTGCGATTGACTGGATCGTGTCCTTTTGAGCGAACAAGGCCATGACACGGCGAAAGATATCAGGTAATATCAAAAAAGTTGTTAAACAATGCATGATATGTACCCAAGAATTTGCTTAGATCGCCTTGCACACCTGGCGCGCCAGTTTCCGGCGGTGCTTATACTCGGTGCTCGGCAAGTCGGCAAGACGACGCTTGCCCGGCAGGCTTTTGCGCCCTATTCCTACCTGGATCTGGAAGACACGGCGACCAACGTCTTGTTTGCCGAGGATCCGCGCTTCCAGCTCGATGCCCGCTCTGACAAAGGCCTGATCCTGGATGAAGCGCAACGCTTGCCGGCCTTGTTTGACGCCCTGCGTGGTGCGATTGATGCAGATCGACAACGCATGGGCCGCTTCGTGATTCTCGGCTCCTCCCAGCCAAGTCTGGTGCGGCAAGTGGCAGAGAGCTTGGCAGGGCGTGTTGGCATCCTCGAGCTTTCGCCCTTAACCGTGCAGGAAACCGCATGCGGTGATGCGCCCATTACCGATTACCGTCAAGTGTGGCTCTGTGGAGGCTACCCGGACGCACTGGGAGCAGCAAGCCGGGGAGGGAGCTTTCGGGACTGGTGGGAGGCGTATTTGCGCACCTACGTGGAGCGTGACCTGCCCGCCTTGGGTGTGAGCGCCGATCCGATGGTGATGCGCAAACTGCTTACGATGCTGGCCCATGCGCAAGGCGGTCTGGCCAACCTCAACCAGTTTGCCGGCGCCCTGGGTTTGTCGCAGCCGACCGTTGCACGCTACGTGGATATTTTGGAGCAAAGCTTTTTACTGCGGCGTTTGCCACCCTATTTTCGCAACATCGGCAAACGCATTGTCAAAGCGCCCAAGTTGTACCTGCGCGATACGGGACTGCTCCATCACTTGCTCAACATCGACTCGTTGGACGTTCTGGGCAGTCACCCGATCCGCGGCGCGAGTTGGGAAACGTTTGTACTGGAGGACTTGCTGCGTCGCGAGGTCCTGGTGAACCCGCACAGCGCGGCACATTTCTGGCGAACGGCTGGCGGGGCCGAGGTCGATCTACTGCTGGAGCGCGGCGGGCAGTTGCATGCTGTTGAAGTCAAGACCGCTCGCGCCAATTCGCCGTACTTAGCACGCGGTTTGCGCGCCATCATGGAAGACACCGGTGCGCTTAGCGCCACCATCATTGATCAGGGAGAAGGGACCGATCCATTGGCAAGCGGCGTCACACGCCGTGGCTTTATCGAATCGACCACCTGGCTGCCAGCGAGCGTTTGACCTTCGCACTGGAGTCCACCGAATGCCGCGGGCGGCCCGTCACCGCGGCCGTGGCGCAGTCAGTCGCAGGGCAGTGAGGGCAGGGCGCTGCAGGCGATTCAGGTGCCCGTATGCCGATTCAAAGACGCCAGTCTCTCAATA
>CAITXW010000466.1 GCA_903896425.1 uncultured beta proteobacterium
ATACAGCCCCCAGCATGATGAACATGCGTCTGGTCATAAATTTCTCCTACGATTCAATGATCTGCAACTTGACCGGGCAGCAACGCGGAAGGCAACGAACCCCGGTTCCACCAACCACCGCCCAGGGCCTGAAACAACGCCGCTGTGTCGGCGTAGCGCGCTGCACGGGCACTGACCCAATTGATATAGGTCTGCTGATAGCTGCGCCTAGCGTCCATCAAGGCCAGATAGCTGACGGCACCGACCTCGTACTGGCGCTGACTGATATCAAGCGACTGTTTGGCCGCGTCTGCAGCAGCCGACTGTTGCTGCAGCGAGCTGGCGTCATATTCCAATGCACCCAAACTATCCGCCACGTTTTGAAATGCCTGCAGTACCACACTGCGATACTGGTTTTGCGCCGCCTCATAGGCTGCTTGTGCGGCCCGTCGCTTGGCATCAAGGGCCCCGCCGTTGAACAATGGCTGGGTGATTCCACCCAAAAGACTCCATCCTGCAGAACCTGCATTAAACATTTGACTTGGATTGCTGGCACTGGAGCTCATATTCGCCGTCAGGTTGAACTGCGGATATAAATTGGCTGTGGCCACCCCCACTTGTGCAGAAGCCTGATGCAACAAGGCTTCACTGGCACGGATATCAGGACGCTGACGTACCAGATCGGAGCCTAGTGACACTGGCAAAGTCTGTGGCAAATGTAGCGAATCCAAATTAAATTGCGCTAATTTGGCCTGTCCCGGCGCCTGGCCCGCCAGCACGGCTAGTTGATGGCGCGTCAGGGCCAGTGATTTTTCTATCGACGGGATACTGGCGCGCAAACTTGCAAGTGCACTACGTTGTGCCAATACTGCAGGCAGTGATACGGCACCGGCAGCATATTGTTTCTCAACCACGGAGAGTTGATTTGCCTGATCCAGCAACAATTCCTGGTTTGCCTCTAGCTGCGCTCGCAGCGAAGCTTCACGAATAGCTGCAGTGACAACATTCGAGGTCAGCGTCAGATAGGTTGCTTCGACCTGAAAGCGTTGGTAGTCAATCGCTGCCTGTTGGCCCTCGAGAGTGCTGCGATTCCCGCCAAAGACATCGACCGTATAGGCGACATTGACTGATGCGTTGTACAGGTTGTATTCAATCCCCCCGGGCAAACCCGAGTTCAATGCAGAGGAACGTTGACGCCCTCCCGTTAGGCCGGCACTCACGGCCGGCGCGGTCAAAGTTCCGGAGGTGCTGGAATAGCTTTCTTCAGCCTGTCGCAAGGCGGCCTGAGCGGCGCCCAGTGAAGGGCTGTTGGCAATTGCTTGCCGAATCAGTTGATCCAGTGACTCGGATTGAAACAGTGTCCACCATTGCGCAGGGATCTCCTGACCAACACCGAATTGCTGCGCTTCGCCGCTCGGGCCCGGCGCGGTAGCCGTTTGCGCCGCAAGCGCACTTTCTGTGTACTTCGCACCAGATTCCGCCGGCAAGACTGCAGGCGTTTTATAGTGAGGCCCGACGGTACAAGCTCCAAGTGTGAGACTGAGTGCCAATGGCGCCAGACGCCGGACCGTATAAGTGGATTTCAGTCTAGTCATGCTGCATTGCGCTTCGGCGTATTAGGTTGCATCTTCTCGCTACGGGCTGAAGACGAAACACGTTTTGGGGCCAATGACACCAGTTCTTTGATCCCAAGCAGGAACAAGTGACGCAACTCGCGTGCAGACTGCTTCGTAGACTCCGAGAGATCTATTACAGAAAGTTCAATCATAAAGGCAGAAAAAATGGTCAACTGACTGGCTTTCAACATAACGCCGTAGTTCAGCAAGGAGCTAGGGCGAATCAGAATCGATCACCTTCAAAAGGCGTAGAAAGGGCCGGTTCCAATGGATGAGGGTTTCCCCTCGATGCCAATAAAGACCCGGCGGCCAAAGAAGAACGGCAAACCCCAGTCAAAGCTTGAGTTGTCGCCGGACGGTCCGGACAGAGCTGGCAGCACCGTCTTGGCCGAATCAGCAAACATCAAGTTGGCGTTGTCGATGGAAAACGAAACTGTCGCCTGAACCGCGTTGGCTCCAACCAGGGTGGCAGACATAGCGCTGAGCGCACTCGGACAATAAAAGCCGGTAGCAGTGTTGCTCGGACAGTTGGGTATGGTTGAAGAATCGAAGAACAAGCCGTTGGATCCGCTGTCTATGAAACTGGTGGGCAGGCTTTTACCGGCAAGAACTGTGGTGATATCCCCCAACGAGTCGGTCGTCAGAACCACACCCGATCCCATCTGGTTGTTGGTTTGCGTCCCGATGCCGAAAATCAATGATCCTGTCAAACTGGTTGCGCCAGCGGTTCCGACTGCTGGCAGATCGATTACTC
>CAITXW010000467.1 GCA_903896425.1 uncultured beta proteobacterium
GAGTGGCCATCGGGGCGCCTGCACCTATATGCGCCGAGGCATTGCGGCCAACCCTTACATTGCGGAAGGGCTCACAGGCCGCACCCTCATCAGGGAGCATTTGTACTGGCATGCCAGCAACCGGTATGGCCCTGACTGGGCTACAGACTACTTGAGCGCGCCAGTATGCGACTGGTCAGCGCAAGAGATCGACTTTGTTGACTGGGTGTTTAACTCGGCGGCAGTGCTACGTGAGCGCGCCAACCTGATGGACCAGCATGAAGGGCTCACCTACGAGCGAGACCCTGTACGCCGAGAACCCTTTGCACTGCGCAGTTCTTTCTTCGTCGACGAGTTGACCGATGACTTGTCCATAGAGATGGTGAGAAAGATCCAGAACCGCTATGGCGTGGAAATCTGGCCGTGGGAACGCGCGGGACTTTTCTGAATGCGTCTGCGACGAAGTCTCTCGCCGGTGGGCGCAGCACCAGCTATGAAATGACGCTGTCTCACAAATAGCACTGTCAGCGCCAAAGATCATTTCCGGTGCTTGTTGCTTGCAAGAAATCGAATCACCATCCACCCCAGCAAAATCCCAAACGTGTCGGCAAACAAATCAAGCCACTCGGCCGAGCGGTTGGGGGTAAAGTATTGCATGATTTCGATCAGTGCGCCATACGCCAGCAACCCAGGCAGCACGATTGTCAAACGCTGTGGAAAGGCTTTGCAGCCAAGGCATGTCATCACGCCAAAAACCAGTAGGTGGTTTGATTTGTCCCAGCCGGTCGTGATCATTGGTGGCGGCGATGGCACTAGAGCCAGCACCAACACAGCCAGTGCGCAGGCGATGAAAGCCCACAGCCAAACAGAAAATCGCATATTCATGTTTCAGGTTTGCGATCCACGATCTTCGCGTCCAAAAACTGTGTCATCTGATCTACCAAGATCACGGCTTTAGCATTTGCAGTTTGCAGACGCACATCCGGCGCCAGCGGCACTTCATACGGGCTGTCGATGCCGGTAAAGTTCTTCAACTCACCGCGCCGGGCTTTGGCGTACAGTCCTTTGGGGTCGCGTTGCTCACATTCGGCCAGCGAGGCATCGACAAACACCTCAACAAATTCACCTGGGGCAAACAGGCTGCGTGCCATCTCGCGCTCGGCCCGAAACGGTGAAATAAAAGACACCAGAACCAGCAGACCGGCATCAACCATCAGTTTCGCCACCTCGGCCACGCGACGGATGTTTTCCACGCGGTCCGCTTGGGTGAAGCCAAGATCGCGGTTCAGCCCGTGGCGCAGGTTGTCGCCGTCCAAGATGTAGGTGTGCCGACCTTGCGCGTGCAGGCGCTTTTCCAGCAGGTTCGCAATGGTCGATTTGCCCGAGCCTGACAGCCCGGTAAACCAGATGCAGCGCGGCGTCTGCGCCAGGCTGGCAGCGCGCGCGGCACGGTCAACTGTCAGCGCCTGCCAGTGGATGTTTGAGGCACGGCGCAGCGCAAAACTGATCATGCCCGCCGCCACCGTCTCGAAGCTCAGCTTGTCGATCAGGATGAAGCCGCCCAGCGTTCGGTTGCTCACATAGGGTTCGAACACCACTGGCTGCGAGAGCGACAGCTTGACCAGCGCAATGTCATTCATGCCCAGCGTTTTGGCCGCCAGATGATTGCCGCTGTCGATGTCTTCGCGGTACTTGATGTCGGTCACGCTGGTCGAGACCTCCTGCGTGTGCAGCTTGAGCAAGTACGAGCGCCCGGGCAGGAGCGGCTGATCGCCCATCCACAACAGCCGCGCCTCGAACTGGTCCGCCACTTCCGGCGCGTCATCAGCGGCCACCAGCACGTCGCCACGCCCCACTGCGACTTCATCGGTCAGCGTCAAGGTAATCGAATCACCCGCGGCCGCATGATCGCATTCTCCCTGCCAGACCACAATCGATTTGACCTGCGTCTGTACACCCGAGGGCAACACCCGCACGTGGTCACCCGGACGCACCACACCTTGCGCCACACGACCACAAAAACCACGAAAGTCGGCATGGGGACGATTCACCCACTGCACCGGCATGCGAAATGGCCCCGCCTTTTCAGGTTCACCAACATCGATCTGATTCAAATAGCTCATCAGCGTTGGCCCACGGCACCAGGGCGTGTTGGCGCTGGGCTCAAACACGTTGTCACCTTCCAATGCAGACAGCGGGATCGCCTGAATGGATTCAAACCCCAACTCACCAGAAAATGCGCGGTACTCAGCGGCTATGCGATTGAACACCGCTTGCTCAAAACCCAGCAGGTCCATCTTGTTGATCGCCAGCACCACATGGTGGATGCCCATCATGGCCACGATGCGCGAATGCCGCCGCGTTTGCGTCAGCACACCCTTGCGCGCATCAACCAGAATCACCGCGAGTTGCGCGGTCGAGGCACCGGTTGCCATGTTGCGCGTGTACTGCTCGTGGCCGGGCGTGTCGGCCACCACAAACTTGCGCTGATTGGTGGCAAAAAAGCGATACGCCACATCAATCGTGATGCCCTGCTCGCGCTCGGCCTGCAAGCCGTCCACCAGCAAGGCCAGGTCGGTGCGCTCGCCTTGCGTGCCAAACTTTTTTGAGTCAGTTGCAATCGCCTGCATCTGGTCGTCAAAAATGCAGTTGGCCTCCAGCAGCAAGCGCCCGATCAGCGTCGATTTGCCGTCGTCCACGCTGCCGCAGGTAATAAAGCGCAGCATAGCTTTGTTGCTGGCGGCTGCCATCAGAAGTAGCCCTCCACCTTTTTCTTCTCCATGGAGCCCGGCTGATCCGAATCAATCAATCGGCCTTGCCGCTCCGAGTTGTGGGCAGCGAAGGTTTCGGCGATGATCTGCTCCAGCGTGGCTGCCGTGCTCTCAATGGCACCGCTCAGCGGGTAGCAGCCCAGCGTGCGAAAGCGCACCAGCCGCATCTGTGGCGTCTCGCCGGGTTGCAGCGGCAAGCGCTCGTCGTCCTGCATGATCCAGGTGCCGTTGCGCCGCACTACGGGGCGCGGCTTGGCGAAATAGAGCGGCACGATGGCGATTCTCTCTTGCGCGATGTACTGCCAGACGTCGAGCTCGGTCCAGTTGGAGATAGGGAACACGCGCAGGCTCTGCCCCGGATGGATGTGCGTGTTGTACAGGTTCCAGAGTTCGGGTCGCTGTGCCTTCGGCTCCCAGCGATGACCCTCACCTCGAAAAGAGAAGATACGCTCCTTGGCGCGCGACTTTTCTTCATCGCGCCGGGCGCCGCCAAGCACTACGTCAAAGCCATGAGCGTCGAGCGCCTGTTTCAGCGCCTGGGTTTTCATGACGTCGGTGTAATAGCTTGAGCCGTGGCTAAACGGATTGACACCGCCGTCCAGTCCTTCACTGTTGGTGTGAACGATGAGTTCCATGCCGGCTTCGGCCACCACGCGATCGCGGTGTGCCACCATTTCGCGAAACTTCCAGGTGGTGTCCACGTGCAGCAGGGGGAACGGCGGCGGCGCCGGATAAAAAGCCTTGCGTGCCAGATGCAGCATGACCGATGAATCCTTGCCGGTGGAGTACATCATCACCGGCTTGCGAGCACCGGCAACTGCCTCGCGCAGAATCTCGATGCTCTCGGATTCAAGGTTGGAAGCTATGACGGGCATTCAAATAGTTCAAGTTTTGTGCCAATAGTAGGCGGACATGGTTAGTGGCAACGAAGGCCGGGTTGGGTATGCATATTGATTGTCGATTTGGGTGCGGTGACCGTACAATGAGACTATGAACGCAATCGTGATCACTCGAGGGGTGGTTCTGGTACTTGCCATATCCTTAATGGCCTATTCGCCTGTGGCGCTGGCCTATGTCGGGCCTGGGCTTGGCGCTGGTGCCGTGGCCACAGTGCTTGGCATTGTCGCCGGTTTGGGGTTGCTGCTTGTTGGCGTCATTTGGTACCCCATCAAACGATTAATCCGTCGTATTAAGAACAAGCAGTAGTGCTCGCGTTACCTGTAATCATTTCGTTAGTTGTTGGGATCTTACTGGCCGAGGCAATGCGCCGTGTGGTTGCGTGGCGCTGGCCCAGCGCGGGGTTGCAGGAAATCCTGACATTGCCTCGGGCGTTTGAGCAGGCAAAGGGTGATGACGCCCGGCAGGCGCTGCTGCTACGCACCGGGCGAATCACGTTGATCTATAGCCTTTTCGGACTAGCGCTTTTTACAGGACTGGCGGCTCTGGTGTATTTGCCATCGTGGACCCTAGATTGGTCCGTCAATCAGAACGCGGCGTACCTTGTGATGGTGTCGGTTGTGGCGGCTTTATGGTGGTTGCTGCGGCGAGCCCCGTCCGCGAAAAAGGAAGTAAAACGCACTTATGGTAACTACAGTCCGTTGCAACGCTGGCTGCACTGGTTGGCGCTGGAACCTGCGGTGGTGCGGCACCTAGCGTTTGATTTAGAGCGGCAGTTCGCTTTACCCAAACAGC
>CAITXW010000468.1 GCA_903896425.1 uncultured beta proteobacterium
ATCGACAAGGTCGGCTCCCTCATTGGCGGCATGACCTATGGCGCCAAGAAAGACACCGGCCTGGCGCTGTTGCAGCAGGCACTCAAGCTCAATTTCGAATCGGTTATCGGCATGATCGAATATGCCAATGCCATGCTGATGCTCGAAGGTGACAAGATGATGCTGGAAGCGACCCGTCTCTACCAGCAGGCCGCTGCCGCCAAGCCGCTGGACGCGATGGAGCGCCTGGACGTGGAAATGGCGAAGATCGAACTCGAAGACGAATAACCGGGTTCATTCACCCCAGGGCAGCATCAAGGCGATCAAGGCCAGCTTGGCAAACTCCGGCTCAAACTGGTCAATGATTTGTTGCGGCTCAGGGCACAGCGTGGCGTCGCTGATGACGCCAAACTGCACACCGCCACCGTAGCTCAGAATCGAGACGCCCAGACCGACGGTACCGGACTGCGGCACCCAGAACAGACTTTGTTCCAATGTGGAACCGCAGAACTTCAGCTTTTCGCGCGGACCCGGCACATTGGTCATGACGGCCGTGGTCTTCTTCGAGAACAGTCCGAGCATGGCGTCCTGCGCCGGCTTGATCAAAAGCCCGGCCACCGCCAGCAAACCAAACGCCAAGAGCGGCTGCATGCTGCCTTTCATTTCACTCATGCGTCGGCGCACCTCGTAAACCCGCTCCACCGGGTTTTCAATGCCGATCGGCAGCACCACCGGCGCCAAGCCAAAACGGTTGCCCAGTTTGTAGGCCTGCTCCAGCGGTCGCAGGTTGACCGGCACCATGGCACGGATTTCCTTGCCGGCAACCTCGTCGCCAAACTGCTTCAAATACTGGGCGATGGCGCCAGCGACACAACTGAGCAGCACGTCATTGATCGAGCAATTCAAGGCCTTGCCAACCGCCTTGACTTCCTCCAGCGGGATCGGCTGGCACCACGCCACCCGTTTGCTGTTACCAGGCGTACCCTTGAGTCGGGTTGGCGAGTCGTCAGGCATGAGCGCCAGGGCCGCACCGTCCCGCAGCACCTGATAGGCCAGCTTGGCCAGTTCCAGCGAGCCCGACAGACCCTTCTGCGGCTCCGTCATCATTTCCATGGCGTTGACCGCGCGATCTCCAGCGGCACCTAAGGCCTTCACCGCCACATCGGTCAAGGGCCGCAGCAGACTGTCGGCCAGCCATTCCTCGGCTCCCTCGATCCCCGTGTGGTGTACGCCCCTGCTGCGGCGTTTGGGCGGTGCCGTACCGCCATCGACCATCGACTGGGTGACCGAAATCAAAGCGATCCCGTCGGCGATGCAGTGGTGCATGCGCACCATCAGCGCCGAGCCGCCCTGGTAGTGTTCAACGAGGTGGAACTGCCACAACGGACGCTTCATGTCCAGCGGCGTCACGGCCAGTTCGCCCAGACGCTGCTGCAAAGCCAGCTGTTCCTGATCGCGCGACTTGGACGTCAGCGTCTCGCGCACCACATGGTGCTCAATCTGGAAGTCCGGGTCCTTGATCCAGGTCGCACCGGCCGCGTCCTGCTGCGCCAATTGGCCAAAACGCGGGTATTTGAGAAGCCGCTCCTCAATGCGTTCGCACACCGCCTGGTAAGCCAGACCGGGTTTAACAATCCAGACACCCACGATCATCATCAGATTGCTAGGGGAGTCCATGCGCAACCAGGCCGTGTCCACCTTGCTCATGCGCTCGCCGGTCAAGCCCAGCGTGCCACTGACGGCGTCCGACACATTCTTTTGAACCACCCTGGCAGCGCGGCGCACCGTTTTGGCTGCGCGTCCTGTCGCAGCAGCACCCACCCCCCGGCTGACGCTCTTGTTGGCAGCGCTCTTGGCAACGATTCGGGTAACCATAAAAACTCCAGATTCGAAAAAATTGGAAGCAAAAAAACTGCACTTCGATATTGCCATCGTATTTTGTAGCCAAAACGCAGCTTAAGATACCGGGCAAATACCCCAATGATGGAACTATTGCCCTTATCTGGAGAGAATCATGTCAGACCTGAAAACAAAGTTTGAGGCCGCTGTTGCCGGATCGAAGAATTTGACCGAACGCCCTGACAACGCCACGCTGCTTAAACTCTACGCCCTCTACAAGCAAGGCAGCGCCGGAGACAACAGCGAGAAAAAACCGGGCTTTGGCGACATGATCGGGCGCGCCAAATGGGACGCCTGGAACGGCTTGAAAGGCACCTCCAGCGCTGAGGCCATGCAGGCCTATATCGACCTGATCAAATCACTGAGCTAAGTCCGAGGCCAACGCTTACGCTTTTCGTACCGGTGGCTTTTTCGCAGCCGGTGCGGGTTTGAGCAGGTCATCGAGATTCTTCACAATCTCGCTCTCGATTCGGCCCTTGAAAGCGCCGACCAGAAACCCAAGATGCGCCCGGAGTTCAAAATGATCCTTGGTAACGGTCAGGGTGCCATCGACGCCACTGCGCGTAAAGCAGACCTCGTCCCGGGCTCTTCCCTCTTCATAAGTACAGACCATGCCGAACTGCGCCTCCACATGCTCAGCCCAGGTAAAGGCAAGTTTGCGTGCCGCATGCAAGCCCAGCGTGTGCTCGCGCGAGATGTGAAGTTCTGCCACGTTTGTGCTCCGTTGATATTCAAGCAAGGCCGGCCAACTGACGCGCACCCCGACGCATAAGTTTACGATGCACCCTATGCTCTATAAATTCAAATCCAAAAACACTGGCGACCTCATCATGCTGCAGCCCAACGGCAGGCGCGTGCTGGAGATCATCGGCAAGATTGCACCACAGGACAAGGCCGATGCCGGCGTCAAAGGCATCATCCTGCCCGACCAGATGGCTGCCGCCGTCATGGCTCTGGAGGCCGCCATTGTCAAGGAAGAGGCCGAGCAGGCCGCCGCCCAGGCGCAAGCACTGGCGCGCAACGAAGCTGTGCCGCGCTTCGAGGCCATCTCGCTGCGTCAACGCACCCTGCCCTTCATCACCATGCTGCAACGCTGCGAACAAAAGGGAAACGAAATCGTCTGGGGCGTCTGAGCCTGTCTGTACTCAGTCAACCTTGGCGCCGGATGCTTTCACCACCGGTGCCCACTTCCTGATTTCAGCATCGATCAGGGCGGCGAATTCCTGCGGCGTGTTGCCACTTGGAATCGCGCCCTGCGCCAGCAGTTTTTCCATCATGGCAGGCGTCTTGAGCGCCTTGGCCGTTTCCTGCTGAAGACGTAGCACCACGTCGGCCGGTGTGCCGGCGGGCGCGAGCAACCCAAACCAGCTGCTGGCCTCAAAGCCCTTGAGCTTGCCGGCTTCTTCCACCGTCGGCGTATCCGGCAGTGCCGCCGAACGTTGCGAACTGGTCACAGCAAAAGCCTTCAACTTGCCCGCCTTGATCTGGGCCATGGCGGACGGCAGGTTATCAAACATGACGTCTACGACACCCGAGAGCATGCCCATCATGGCCGGACCGGAACCGGTGTAAGGGATGTGCGTCATGAAGATGCCGGTCTGGGTCTTGAACAATTCACCGGCCAGGTGGATCGAAGTGCCATTGCCACTGGAAGCCATGTTGAGCTGGCCCGGATGCGCTTTGGCGTAGGCAATGAAATCGAGCACCGTGTTAATGCCCATCGCCTTGGCCTTCTCGGTATTCATCACCATGACATTGGGCACACCCGCCACCAGAGTGATGGGTGCAAAGTCCTTTTGCGGGTCATACGGCATGCGGCTATAGAGCGATTTGTTGATGCTTTGGGTTCCCACGGTTCCCATCAGCAGCGTGTAACCATCTGCTGGCGACTTGGCCACGATATCGGCCCCCAGATTGCCACCGGCGCCACCCTTGTTCTCCACCACAAAAGACTGGCCAAAGGCACGGGACAGCTCGGGTGCCACGGCACGCGCCAGGATGTCGGTAGTGCCCCCTGGCGCAAACGGCACGACGATCTTGACCGGCTTGGTCGGCCAGGCAGTTTGCGCCAGCACTGGATGGGATGTGAAAAGAATACCAAGCCCGACCAGGGTCCAGAGGACCAATCGGCGCGGCGCTTGCAAGGCAGATGTCATTGTTGCTCCTTCGTTATGTTCTGGCCAACGATAACCCGGCGACTCGAATTAGACAACCGGTCGGGTCGTGAACACGACGGCGCGCAATGCAGCCAGGTCGAGAACCCGCAGCCCCCCGTATTCAACACGGATCGCGCCCTGCTCGGCAAGCGCCGTCAACGCCTCATTCACGCGTTGACGCGACAAGCCAACCAGGTAGGCCAACTCCTGCTGGGTGATGCGCAGGACCTCACCCACGCCAGGATATAAAACCGGATTGAAGAGCGCAGCCAGGCTGCGCGCCACCCGGATGTCTGGGCTGTTCAAGCGGTCAATTTCGCGCGCCGCAATGAACTGACCCAGGCGCTCATTGAGCTGGTTCATGATGAATCGGTTAAAGCCGATCGAGTGATCCAGCAACCAGTGAAAAGTGTCCACGTGCAAACCTGCGACCCGGCTGTTGCGCAAAGCCTGGATGTTGTAGCGGTAGCTTTCGCGTTTCAAGGCCGTGCCTTCGCCAAACCAGCCACCGGGTGGCATGCCGATGTAGGTCATGGTCTTGCCCTCGGCGTTGTCGCTGCTCATCTTGAGCAGACCATCGACCACACCAAACCAGTAGGTCACCGGGCGCCCGGTGCGGCACACATATTCACCGGGTCCAGCTTCCGTGATCTTCAGGTCATCCACGGCCCGCTGACGCTCTGACGGCGTCAGCAGGTGAATCCAGGGAATGGCATCAAGTTCCGCCGCCGTCAAGGTACGCCGGCGCTGATGCAGGGACTTGTCATCGTTCATGGGATTGCGCTCCACGGGTTGGTCGCTGATGCAGGGAAAACACCTATCAAGAAATGACGCAATTGTCGTCCAAATGACAACAGGACGTCAAATGAAGTTTTATTATTCGTTCCATACCAGTGGCCGACCTGTAGAGGTTGCGCTACCGTCAGTCAGTGTGGGGGCAGACCAAAGATTTGTCCCCTTAGTTCATTCGTTTGAAGACAAGGTACCGGGATGCAGACCACATTTCCTCGACTTCTTCTTGATCACGCCACCCAGCGGCCGACCGAGCCGGCCATGCGTGAAAAAGAGTATGGCATTTGGCAGGCACTGTCCTGGGCCGATCTGGCAACCATGGTAGAACGACTGGCGTGCGGCCTGCATCAGGCCGGACTGCGCCGGGACGATCACATGATCGTGATCGGCGCCAACCGCCCGCGCCTGTATGCCACCATGCTGGCAGTGCAATCGCTTGGCGCCGTGCCGATTCCGCTGTACCAGGACGCTGCCGCGCCCGAGTGCGTGTTTCCGATCAACAACGCGGAGGTGCGTTTTGCTTTCGCTGAAGACCAGGAGCAGGTCGACAAGCTACTGGAAATCCGCGATGAATGCCCGCAACTGAGCAACATCTACTTTGACGATCCACGCGGCCTGCGCAACTACGCTGAGCCTGGACTGGCGGCGATTGACGACCTGCTCGCCAATGGCCAAGCCTTTGCCGCCGCCCACACCGATTTCTTCAAGCAGTCCGTTGACCAGATCAAGGCTGCCGATGTTGGCGCCATGTTCTTCACCTCCGGCACCACCGGCAACCCCAAGGGTGTAGTGCACACCCACAACTCGCTGCTCAACCGAGGCAAGGCTGGTGCTGACTTTGACAAGCTGACCCACACCGAAGAAGTGCTGGCCTATCTGCCGCCGGCCTGGATCGGACAGAACATCTTCAGCTACGCACAGTGGCTGGCTTGCGGTTACGTGGTGAACTGCCCGGAGTCGGCAGCAACCGTCACCATCGACCTGAAAGAAGTCGGCCCGACCTACTACTTCGCGCCACCGCGCGTATTTGAAGGCCTGCTCACCAGCGTCATGATCCGCATGGAAGACGCCGGCGCCATCAAAAAACGCATGTTCCACTATTTCATGGGTGTGGCAGAGCGGGTGGGCCCAGCCAGAACCGACGGCAAATCACTGGGACTCAAAGACACCGTGCTCTACGCACTGGGCAACCTGATGGTCTATGGCCCCCTGCGCAACAACCTGGGCATGAGCCGGGTTCGCGTCGCCTACACCGCCGGTGAAGCGATTGGTCCAGACCTGTTCAGTTTCTACCGTTCCATCGGTATCAACCTGAAGCAACTCTACGGCTCGACCGAAACTGCCGTCTTTGTTTGCCTGCAGCCCGACAACGAGGCGCGCGCCGACACCGTTGGCGTGCCCTGCCCCGGCGTCGAAATCAAGGTCGCCGAGAACGGCGAGATCCTGGTCAAGTCGCCGGGCCTGCTCAAGGAATATTTCAAGAACCCGGCAGCCACTGCCGAAGTGCTGAGCGCCGATGGCTGGTACCACACCAGCGATGCCGGCTTCCTGGACGCCAACGGCCACCTCAAGATCATCGACCGCGTGAAAGACGTGGGCCGCATCAAGGGCGGCGCCAACGACGGTGCCATGTTTGCACCCAAGTACGTCGAGAACAAACTCAAGTTCTTCCCGCACATCAAGGAAGTGGTGGCCTATGGCGACGGACGTGAAAAAGTCTGCGTCATGATCAACATCGACTTCGACGCCGTCGGCAACTGGGCCGAGCGCCGCAACCTGCCGTACGCCGGCTACACCGATCTGGCGCAAAAGCCGGAGGTCTACCAGTTGATCAAGGAATGCGTGGAAAAGGTCAACGCCGACCTGAGCGTGGACGCGCTGCTGGCCGGCTCGCAGGTCAGTCGCTTCCTGGTTCTGCACAAAGAACTCGACGCTGACGATGGCGAACTGACCCGTACCAACAAAGTACGCCGCGGCTTCATTGCAGAAAAATACGATGTGCTGATCGATGCCCTGTACGGCGGCAAGACCACGCAGTTCATTGAAACCCAGGTCAAGTTCGAAGACGGCCGTACCGGCAGCGTCAGCGCTACGCTGCGCATCGACGATGCGAAAACCTTCACACCGGTCAAGGCGGCAGCATGACAACAACACAGGAAACAAGCATGAGCCAGGCGGCGCCAGCCCAAGGCGGCAAGAAGATTGGCGAGGTCATTCTTGACGTCAGCAACATCTCCCTGAGTTTCGGTGGCGTCAAGGCGCTGACCGATATTTCATTCAACGTGCGCGAGCACGAGATCCGCGCCATCATTGGCCCCAACGGCGCCGGCAAGAGTTCCATGCTCAACTGCATCAACGGCGTCTACACGCCGCAGCAGGGCGCCATCACCTTCCGCGGCAAGACCTTCAACCACATGGACAGCCACCAGGTGGCGGTCATGGGCATTGGCCGCACGTTCCAGAATCTGGCCTTGTTCAAAGGCATGAGCGTGATCGACAACATCATGACCGGGCGCAACCTGAAGATCAAAAGCAACCTGTTGATGCAGGCCCTGCGCATCGGCCCGGCCCAGCGCGAAGAGGAAATGCACCGCGAAAAAGTCGAACTCATCATCGACTTCCTGGAAATCCAGGCCTATCGCAAAACCCCGGTCGGCCAACTGCCTTACGGCCTGCAAAAACGCGTTGACCTGGGTCGCGCCCTGGCGATGGAGCCGCAGGTATTGCTGCTCGACGAACCAATGGCCGGCATGAACGTCGAAGAAAAGCAGGACATGTGCCGCTTTGTGCTTGATGTCAACGAAGAATTTGGCACCACCGTGGTCCTGATCGAGCATGACATGGGCGTCGTGATGGATATTTCCGACCGCGTCGTGGTGCTGGACTACGGCAAGAAGATCGGC
>CAITXW010000469.1 GCA_903896425.1 uncultured beta proteobacterium
GGCCTGGGTGGCCTGACCACGGTGCTCGACATCAAGATCAAGATGTACCCGACGCACGCCGCCGGCAAGCCGGTTGCCATGATCCCGAACTGCGCCGCCACGCGCCACGCCCATTTCGTGATGGACGGCAGCGGCCCGGTCTACCTGACACCGCCCTCGCTCGACCTCTGGCCCAACGTGCAGTGGACGCCTGACTACGTCAAGAGCAAAAAGGTTGACCTCAACAAGCTGACCAAGGAAGAAGTGGCAAGCTGGAAGCCGGGCGACACGCTGCTGCTCAACGGCAAGATGCTCACCGGGCGCGACGCCGCGCACAAGCGCATTCAGGACATGCTGGCCAAGGGCGAACAATTGCCGGTCGATTTCACCAACCGCGTCATTTACTACGTGGGCCCGGTCGACCCGATCAAGGACGAAGCTGTCGGCCCCGCCGGCCCGACCACCGCCACCCGCATGGATGGCTTCACCGAGATGATGCTGGCCAAGACCGGCCTGATCTCGATGATCGGCAAGGCCGAGCGCGGCCCGGTCGCGATCGAAGCGATCAAGAAACACAAGAGCGCTTACCTGATGGCCGTCGGCGGCGCCGCCTACCTGGTCTCCAAAGCGATCAAGACCGCCCAGGTGGTCGGCTTTGCCGATCTGGGCATGGAAGCCATCTACGAATTCGACGTGATTGACATGCCGGTCACGGTGGCGGTTGATTCCGGCGGCACCAGCGCCCACATCACCGGCCCGGCCGAGTGGCAAAAGCGCATCGCCACCGGCGAGTTCAAGGGCATTGGCGTCACTGGCGCCTGATCAGGAATCACAATGAAAATCTGCCCCATCGCCATTGCCGTCGGCTGCCAGAAGTGCCCGGCCTTCAAAATCTGTCCGCTCAAATCGGCGCTGGGGGACGCACCCCCGGCCAGTCCAGCGCCGCTCGCCGCCAAACCGGTCAAGACTGCCCGACCCGCAGCAAAAAAATCCCCCGCTGCGCGCAGAAAGCAAAAGAAATAAGCGCGTCTGCGCACCAGCCGGTGACGGCGTGAGCGGGGTGGCCGCTCAGGCGGGATAATCGCAGACCATGAATCCCCTGCTTTCCCGACTCCAGCCCTACCCCTTTGAGCGGCTGCGGCAACTTTTTGCCGACCTCACCCCGAACCCGGCACTGCGCGCCATCAGCCTGGGCATGGGTGAGCCCAAGCACGCCACGCCGGGCTTCATCCGCGCCGCCATGATGGAATCCGTCATGGCCACGCCCAGCGGCCTGGCTTCCTACCCGGCCACTGCCGGCGAGCCGCGCTTGCGCCAGGCCTTCACCGATTGGCTGAAATTGCGCTATGGCCTGGACGTCAACCCGGCCACGCAGGTGCTGCCGGTGAACGGCTCGCGCGAGGCACTGTTTGCACTGACGCAAACCCTCATCGATCCGGCACGCTCGCCCATCGTCGTGTGCCCGAATCCGTTCTACCAAATCTACGAAGGCGCCGCCCTGCTCTCCGGTGCCGAGCCCTACTTTGTGCCAACCGACGCGGCGCGCAATTTCGCACAGGACTGGGACAGCGTGCCCGAATCGGTCTGGGCGCGCACCCAGTTGCTAATCACCTGCTCACCCGGCAACCCGACCGGCGCTGTCATGCCGCTGGCCGAGTGGGAGAAACTGTTTGCGCTGAGTGATCGTTACGGTTTTGTCATTGCATCCGACGAGTGCTACAGCGAGATCTACTTCCGCGATGAGCCACCACTGGGCGGCATGGAAGCCGCGGCACGCCTGGGCCGCAGTGACTTTCGCAATCTGGTGTCGCTCACCAGCCTGTCCAAGCGCAGCAATGTGCCGGGCATGCGCAGCGGTTTTGTGGCTGGCGACGCAACGATCATGAAGCAGTTTTTGCTCTACCGCACCTACCACGGCAGCGCCATGAGCCCGGCGGTGCAGGCGGCCAGCATTGCGGCCTGGGGCGACGAGCAGCACGTCATCGAAAACCGGGCCCAGTACCGTGACAAGTTCGCCCAGGTCACGCCACTGATTGCCAGCGTGCTGGAAGTCGCGTTGCCCGATGCCGGTTTTTACCTGTGGGCCAAGGTGCGCGGCGATGACGCCACTTTCGCGCGCGAGCTCTACGCTCTTTACAATGTGACCGTGTTGCCTGGTAGCTTCCTGGCCCGTGACGGGCAAGGCTTCAACCCGGGCGCGCAACGAATCCGCATGGCGCTGGTGGCCGAAACGCCAGAGTGCGTTGAAGCCGCCCAGCGCATTGTCCAATTTGTCAAATCCAGAAAATGAAAGCTTGCGGGGCCGCTCTGTAGCCCTGTGCGCCATTGAATAGAAAGAAAGCCATGACCCTGCAACTGCAACAAATCATCGACGCCGCGTGGGAAGACCGTGCCAACATTTCCGCCAAGTCAGCGCCAAAAGAGGTCAGCGATGCGGTCGAACAGGTGATCAGCGAACTCAATGCCGGGCGCTTGCGCGTGGCAACCCGTGAGGCGGTGGGTCTGTGGACCACGCACCAATGGATCAAGAAGGCAGTGCTGCTGAGCTTTCGCCTCAAGGACA
>CAITXW010000470.1 GCA_903896425.1 uncultured beta proteobacterium
ACTGCTGATGCTCAGTCGACATGCGCACGTACTGCGCCGCCCGGTAGCTTGTTTGATCCGTCTCTAAAACCATGTGGCCTCATTCCTTTTGCGGTTGAGGCATGTTGGCTCTACAGGCGAGGAGCTATCAAGTCAAATTCTTGAGAATGGGAAGATAAAGTTGCTGGGTGGTGACTGGGGTACATTGAAATGGTCAATGCTTGACAGGGGGACATTTGTGCATACAATGAACTCATGCATATCGAGTGGGATCCGGCAAAGGCGGCTGCCAATCTGCAAGCACATGGTGTGTCTTTTGGAGAAGCTGCCACCGTGCTTACAGATGACTTTGCCCTTACGCGTGAAGATCCAGACGCGCAAGGCGAGCAGCGATTCGTCACGCTGGGGATGAGCGCCACTGGAGCACTATTGGTGCTTGT
This sequence comes from uncultured beta proteobacterium, assembly GCA_903896425.1. Taxonomy (GTDB): domain Bacteria; phylum Pseudomonadota; class Gammaproteobacteria; order Burkholderiales; family Burkholderiaceae_C; genus Rhodoferax. The sequence continues at coordinate 420 of CAITXW010000470.1, forward strand.
CTATACGCACCGTGAGCCAGACATTTACCGACTGATATCGTCTTGGAAGGCCAACAAACCGCAAAGGAATATGTATGAAAAAAATCGTCGCTGAGCCCTACCGGGACATTGATTTCACTGATGCCAAGCAAGGCGCGGTGATCCCACTTGAGGCGGGCAAGACCAAAATATCGATCCGACTTGACAACAAGGTAATTGATGACTTCCGTGCGCAAGTTGAGCGCGCTGGAACCGGCAGTTATCAGACCTTGATCAATGACGCGCTGGTCGCGTTTATCCAGCAGCGTTCGATGATCGATGCCGTGAGGCAGGTGATACGTGAAGAACTGACCGCACCACAAAGAAGCCCCCGTCGCACCCAGCGGCTGGAATCGGCTTGAGTGGCTGGCTATTGCTATGAAAACGCCCGCAGCCAAACCACGCTCTCACGCGCTGAACAAAGCCGCAAAAGCTAACGGCTTGTCGCCTGACCAAGTCAAGGCACGGGCAGTGCGTGTCTCAGCTTCTTCACGCAATCCAGTCGTGGGTGACGTGCGTAAGTCGTTTGGGTTTATGCCGGCTGATATTCAGGGCGTAGTAATCCATTGGCCGTCGCTGGAGGCCTTAAGCGCCTGAGCCAGATCGTTCAAGACGCTGGTTTCATGCCTTTGACAAGGAGGCCGTGGCGCTGCTCAGTGCACAAGGGAAAGAGGCGCGGCTCCTGTGACAACGATGAGTAAACCATGATGATCAATACCGAGTACGACGACGAAGAGTTGGAGATATTAAAGGCGTGGGAAGCTGAGGTGCTCAAACCAGTCAAGGACATGGCACAACAAATAGAGGCCCACCGTGCGGTGGCTGGGTGAGGGGCGCTGTTGAACAGGGCCAAGCCGACAAGCGTGAAGGCCGCGTGGCACCGCTGAATATTGAAGCCATTAAAGTTGAGGGCAGAAAAGTGAGCGCGGCCAAGGTGGGTAGGCATAGGGATCAACGCCGTTGAGTTTGCAGGTTCCGATCAGACTGTAGATGACCGCCGCACGGACGCCACCGCTGTCGGCGCCGAAGTGCAAGAAGTTTTTGCGCCCCAGAACCACCCCACGCA
>CAITXW010000471.1 GCA_903896425.1 uncultured beta proteobacterium
CAAAACACGCAACTGGTTGCCAGTTGGAGCAGTCACCCTCAACCCCGAGCGCGACAGCGTCATCCGAGACTACTCGGCCGACAAGCCTATTCAGCAGTTGGCTGCATGAATGAGGCGACAACTACCTTGACGCGCGCCGCTCTCGAGTGCGCGCACCAGCAGGTAATGCACGTTAGAGCCTTTGTTCAGCGCGATCTTCTTGCCCTTCAGATCGGCAATCATCTTGATCGGGCTGTCCTTGGGCACCAGGATGGCCTCGCCCTGTGGCGCCGCTGGCTCGTGGCCGATGTAGATAAACTCTGCACCCGCAGCTTGCGCAAAGATTGGCGGTGCTTCACCGCCATGGCCGAAATCTACGGCGCCAAGTTTGAGACCGTCAAGAAGCTGTGGCCCGCTGGAGAACTCCGTCCAGCTCACGCTATAGCCGAGCGGTTTCAATCGAGCTTCAAGTATGCCGCGCGCTTTCAAAAGCGCGTAGGCGCCAACCTTCTGGTTACCCATGCGGACCATGCTGTCCTGCGCGATGGCGACGCCTGAGATGAGCATCAGGCCAATCAAAGCGGCCAGTTCGATTGTGAAACGTTTAATGGTGTCCATATTGAAGTCCCCCGTTCTTTGAATATGGAGTGTCTGCCAGTGGAAGGCTCATCACATCCATTGGACGCTACAAATCTCCAATAGTCATTAGTCCGAACGAGCTATAGACGTCATCGGCGTTCCAGCACGAGCGACGGTGATGGCGCCCGTAACCTGCACCAATAATCATGCAACTGGCTTACCCGCAAGCGGACCGTGCCGACGGACAGGTAGCGCTGCAGTCCGGCTCCGCAACCTTTTCCAGACCCGACGTTCGCTCTTGATCGTCAACTTCGCAGGAAACGCAGCGGCGGTCAAAGACATTGGCGGAAACCCAACGCACTGATCTGCTTGCTCCAAACCAGCAGTTCAGATAACCCATCGAAGCTCTGGACGTTTGAATCTTTCTGGAACCCATCGCTAACCAATCATTCCAGCAGCCTAGTTCACACCGATACATCCCAAAAAGTACAGAACGATGGGGGCCATGAACACTGCACCTCGAAACTTATTGGTGATACGCATTTCGCGCATGACAATGGGTGGGTTATCTTTGTCCATTTGATCAACAAACGGCTCCTCTGCGCCTGGGAACCTTCCCCACATGAGCGCCCCAGATATGAACATGGTAATTGAATGAATGGTGCCCATGTCAAACAATTGTGCTGCAGTGGTCTTGCCAACGTAAGAAGCAGCGCCAAGAGTTCCGATTGCCTGAAATATTAGCGTGATGGCAATGAGTCTGAAGACCTATCGATAGAGAATGCGCACATCTTCTTTATGAATCTGATGACTATCACTTCCAATATCTGGACGGCTTTGCATATTTCGACGCTCCTGAGTGACCCACCTCTCATGTCTGAGGTTTTGAGCTTGAGATGGTCACACTCGGAGTCCAACTGCGTTTTCGGCGATCAAGACGCTCGCCGGTGCCCTCGCCGTCGAAATTGGTCGCCGCACGGATCAACGAGGACCTATCGATGCCTTCGAAGGTGTTTGCATTGACGACGGCGTACAACTGCTCGTCGATCACGCAGGTCACGAAAGGCGCCACGCCGCAGCGGGCACAGACGTAAAAGTCGGCGCTGCCTGTACCAAATCTGTACTTCGAGACAAGAGACGCGTCAGCAATCTTGGCGATCAGTTCAGAATCACGATGAGAGGTCCAGGATACGCCATGTTTGGTGCAGAAGTCGCAACCGCACGCCCTGACCGGTATCGCGCCCCCATCGCCCGGCCAGTGAAATACGTAGCTGACGTTGCTGCAGTGGCATTTGCCTTCGATTCGCATGGCTGCTCTCCCTTCAGGTCTCGAAAGAAGCCCACTTTGCGCCTACCGGGATTCGTCGTCATCAATGTTTTCCCTAATGGGATGAGCGGGTGCTGGCTGCCCTGCCGGTCCAGGATTTTCTCCCTACCTGACGTTCAACATTGACCGTCAGTGTCGAACCCCTACATCGCCTTGAACAGATGGCTGTAGAGCCGGCTCACCGGCAGCCGCTCACGCCGCCCGCGCAGGCTGACGCTGAGCTTGCCGGCCTCGTCGCGCGTGACCGCATCCAGGCAAGCGGAATTGACAACGGTGCCGCGGTGGATTTGCCAGAACACGCTGGCGTCGAGTTGCGGCAGCAGTTCCTTGAGCGCAGTACGGATCAGGTATTCATGGCTGGCGGTCAACACCCGAACATATTTGTCGGCCGCTTCAAAATAAACCACCTCGCTCAGCGGCACCATGCGGATGGCGTTGCCGACGCTGGCCTGGATCATCTTTAGCGGCGTTGCCGTCTGCGGTGCGCTCGCACCCAGCAGGCCGCGCAACTGCGCCAGGGTCGATTCAAACTGCAGTGCCGGTTGTGTGCGTTGGGCCAGGGCTTGCTGCAGCTTGGCGACGGTCTTTTGAAGCCGCGCTGCTTGCAGCGGCTTGAGCAGGTAGTCCGTCGCCTGCGCCTCGAACGCGGCCACGGCGTACTGGTCGTAGGCGGTGACGAACACCAGCGCCGGAAATGGCTTCTGCGTTGCAGTGCCGTCCCAGGCGTCGGCCAGTTCAGCGGCGGCGTCCAGGCCACTCAGGCCCGGCATCCGGATGTCGAAGAACAGCACGTCGGGCTGCAGTCGCATGGCTTGTGTCACGGCCGATGCGCCGTCGCCAACCACGGCCAGCACCTGCAGCTCGGGCCAGGCGCGCGCCAGTTCGGCCTGCAGGGCGCCGGCCAACAGTGGCTCGTCTTCCGCGATCAGGGCCGTGGGGCGGGTGTCGGTGTTCATGGGGAGCAAGGATAGGTGATGCGCGCCAGCGTGCCCGATGCCTGATCGCTGCGCAATTCAAAACTGGCAAGCTCACCATAGGCGCTGGCCAGGCGCTCGCGCACCTGCGACAGGCCGAAGCCGTCCATTGCTGTGTCGCCGGGTGGCAGGCCGGTGCCGCTGTCCTGTACTTCCAGCGTCAACCGGCCTGCCGAGCGGCTGGCGCGTACCGCGACGCGGCCACCTTCGACCTTGGGCTCCAGACCGTGACCAATCGCGTTTTCGACCAGCGGTTGCAGCAACAGCGTGGGCACCGGGCATTGCGCCAGTTCCGGCGGCAACTCCAGGCCGTATTGCAAGCGCGGCCCCATGCGTACTGCTATCAGTTCCAGGTAGTCACGCAGGCGCTCGAACTCGGCCTGCAGGCTGTGCGTGGTGGCGCGTGAGGCCGACAGGGTTGCGCGCAGGTAGGCGTTGAGCCGGTCCAGCATCTCGGTGGCGGCAATCGGGTTGGTGGCAATCAGCGCGCGCAGATTGGCCAGCGTGTTGAACAGCATGTGCGGCTCAAGCTGGGTCTGCAACAGTTTGAGTTGCGACTCGGTCGCTTGGCGCTGCACGGTCTCGGTCCGGGCGCTGGCGAGCGCGATTTCTTCACTGGCGCTTGCCAATTGCTCGCGGCTCATGAAGTAGTAGCTCAAGGCGCCGCCGGCGAGCAGACTCAGCAGCAGATAGCCCAACAACAGGCGTGGCGATCCGGCGCCGAACCAGGCAATCGGGTGCCCCAGCAACGTGGCAGCCAGGGACAGGCCGATTGCGTAGCCGAGCACGACACACAGAGGCACCAGCAGGTACATGCGTCGCCATGGCAGATCCGGTTCTGGCAGCAGCCAGTACAAGGCCGCCTCGATCAGCAGCCAGATGCTCACACCAATGCAGTGCGAATAAACCAGGTTAACGCCAAAATCGCCCACGCCGAAAGCGGTCAGCAGCAGGGCAATGACGGTGTTGACGCTCAGACCCGGCAGACTGCGCTGCGCCAGCGCCCTCATGTTCCAGCGGCACGGGGGCTGTGACACAGCTGGCATCACGACCGGTTCTGCTGTTGCAGACGTTCGCGTTCCTTTTGTACCAGGTGGTCGCGCAGCCGGTCAGCGGGGGCACTGACAAAGACCACGAGGCCGTGAATCATCAGACCCAGACCCCAACCCAGCAGTGGGTAAATAGCCCAGTTGTGACCCGTAAAAGCTGACTTCAGGGCCAGTGCCAGGTTGACGACGACATAAACAAAGGCGTGGGTGTACCAACCCATCTTGCGCTTGGCCCGTCTGCGGGCCAGTTCTTCAATGTCTGGTGGGCTCATGGCAGGGTTCATGGCAATCTCCGATGTGCTGATGCGATGGCTGCACTTTAGCCGGCTCGGCAGTGTGGCGCCCGTGCGCTGCGACGAAACGTCGAATGCCGCACGCCAAACGACGCTAGGGCGCGCGAGTCTCGGAGCGTCCCAGTGTCCAGGCCACGCCCACACCGACGGAAACCCCGCTGGACTGCACGCTCAGCGGACTGTTCTGGTTGGCGGCGCCAGCGTACGATTCCAGGCGCAGCTGGCCGAAGATGCGCACATCCGGGTTGATTTCGCGCGTGGTGTCAAAAGTCAATCGCGTGGCGATCAGCCCGGCGCGTGCTTCATAGGCCGGTCGCGTCGCCGTGGCATACACGGGCGCGACTTCATAGAAGTAGCGATTGAGTTTTTGATCCCCCAGGATCACGCTGACGCTGGAGCGCAGGGCCCAGCCAGCACCGATATCGCGCGCTTCATAGCGCAATTCAGGCTCGAAAACCACGCCCTGTTGCCGCACACCACTGTTGACTTCAAGCACCGTGCGCAGCGGTAACTCCAGCCGCACACGGTGGCCGGGTGCCGGCCGCGCCAGGGTCAGTTTCAGACGCGGGCCAAACTCGACCAGGGTGCCCAGGTCGGGCATTGCCTGGCGCGTGAGCGAGTCCTGCGAACTTGACGGCAGTGAAGCGCTGAAACCAACATCGAATTCCAAAGCGTTGGTATGCAACAGACGCGCGTCAATGCCGCCGCGCTCCATGCGCAGAACCTCGCCGCGGTAGACCAGATAGGGCAGCAGCAAACTGCGTGTGCTGCGGTCCGGCGAACCGGGGTAGGACGGAGCCGAGGCGGTGCCCGCAAAGGCGCCGGCTTCCCACAAGGGCAGGCCCGATTCCTGCGCCTGTACCGTCAGCGCCGTGGCCAGCAGGCCGGCAGTCAAAAACAGAAAACGTTTCATGAATCCATCATTCCTTTGTGCGTTGAATTAGCGCCGTGCTGTCGCCTTGCGCGACCCGATTGAAGCACGAATTTCAGCGCATCCGGGGCAAGCCGGTCTGGCCCGGCGACAATCCGCGCACTGCATTGATTTGGGAGCACCTTTTGGACATCGCATTGTTGAGTAAGGCCGCCGTTATGGGCGTGGTCGAAGGTTTGACGGAGTTCCTGCCGATTTCATCGACCGGACACTTGATCCTGGCGGGTTCGTTGCTGGGTTTCGACGATGACAAGGCCAAGGTCTTTGATATCGCCATCCAGACCGGCGCCATCTTTGCCGTGATTCTGGTTTATTGGCAAAAGATTCGCGACACCGTGCTGGCGCTGCCCAGTGAGCGCCAGGCGCAGCGCTTTGCCCTCAATGTGCTGATTGCTTTTCTTCCGGCTGTGATCCTGGGTCTGTTGTTTGGCAAAGCGATCAAGGCGCATCTGTTTACGCCGCTGGTGGTGGCCAGTACCTTTATTCTGGGCGGCTTCATCATCCTGTGGGCGGAGCGGCGTCAGGCCAACAACCCAGCAGTGGCGCGCATCCATACGGTGGAAGACATGACGCCGCTGGACGCGCTGAAGGTTGGTCTGGCACAGTGCCTGGCCATGATTCCGGGTACCAGCCGCAGCGGTGCCACCATCATTGGCGGCATGCTGCTGGGCCTGTCGCGCAAGGCGGCCACTGATTTTTCTTTTTATCTGGCGATTCCGACCCTGATCGGCGCCGGCGCCTACAGCCTGTACAAGGAGCGTGCCTTGCTGTCGCTGGCCGACGTGCCACTGTTCGCGGTCGGGTTGGTGGTGTCTTTCCTCAGTGCCTGGCTGTGCATCCGCTGGCTGCTGCGCTACATCGCCACGCACAGCTTTGCCGGCTTTGCCTATTACCGCATCGTGTTTGGTTGCGTGGTGCTGGCGACGGCCTGGAGTGGTCTGGTCGTTTGGGCTGCTTGAAGGAAACCCCGTCATTGCGACGCGTAGCCCGTATGAAGCGCAGCGCAATACGGGATTG
>CAITXW010000472.1 GCA_903896425.1 uncultured beta proteobacterium
CCGGTCGATCGAACAGAACGTCATGTGCAATCGTGCGGCCGTCGCTCATCAGGCTGGCCCGCTCCAGCGCGTTCTTCAGTTCGCGGATATTGCCGGGCCAGGGGTAGGCTTTGAGCGCGTGCTCGGCCGCCGCTGTCAGGGCCGGCGTTGACTTGCCGCTGGCCGCAGCGATGTCGGCCAGCAGCGCACGGGCAATCGGCAGGATGTCTTCCACCCTATCGCGCAGCGGCGGTATGCGCAGTTCCACAACATTGATGCGGTAATAAAGATCTTCGCGGAACGTGCCGTTGATAACGCCTTCCTGCAGTTGCTGATGCGTGGCGCAGACCAGGCGGATGTTGACCGGAATCGGTGTCTCGCCGCCGACTCGCACGATGCTGCGCTCCTGCAGCGCGCGCAGCAGCTTGACCTGCATCGACAGCGGCATGTCGCCGATCTCATCAAGAAACAGTGTGCCGCCATCGGCCTGCTCAAACACGCCTTTCTTGGTCCGCGCGGCGCCGGTGAAAGCGCCTTTCTCATAGCCGAACAACTCGGCTTCGAGCAGGCTCTCAGTCAGCGCGCCGCAGTTGACGGCAATGAAGGGCTTGTCGGCACCGGTCAACTGGTGCAGCGCTTGCGCCACGCGCTCCTTGCCGACGCCGGATTCGCCCGTGATCAGGACCGAGGCCTCGCTGGCCGCCAAGCGGTTGAGCATGGCTTCAATCTGCCGCATGACGGAGGATCTACCCAAGCCGCCGGCCCCGAGTTCGCCAACTGGCGCGGTGATATTCCGGATCTTTTCAATCAGCGCGTCCAGATCAAAAGGCTTGGTGATGTAGTCGTGCGCGCCTTTTTTCAGCAGGCGCACGGCGGTGTCAATGTCGCCGTGGCCGGTGATGAAGATGAAGGGCGGCAGCTTGACGGGTTCGCTGAGCAACTGCTCAAACAGCGCGTCGCCTGTCATGTCGGGCAAACGAATATCACTGAGGACCAACGCGTAATCCTGCACGCGCAGCGCCGCCAATGCTGAGCTGCCGTCGTGATGCCAGTCGCAGTCGAAGCCCTCCAGACCAAAGCGGTCAGCGAGCGATTCGCCCATGATCTCATCGTCTTCAATCAGGCAGATCTTTGGCATTGTGGTTGTCATCCAAGCGGTCCAATGGAAGGTGGGTGATAAAGCGGGTCAGCTCCTGCTTTGATTCAGCGTGGATTGTGCCGCCCAATTGCGTCACGATGCGGTAGCAAATCCACAAGCCCAGGCCGTGACCCTGTTCGGAGAAACTGGTGAAGGGCTCGAACAAGCGCGTCAGTTGTTCGGGCGAGAGCGACTTCCCGTTGTTTTCGATGACGATGGCGAGCTCGGTCAAGCCGGCCTGGGCACGCATGGCAACCCGGCCATTGCTGCCGGCCGCTGCGATGGCATTGAGCATCAGATTGATGAGCACCTGGCGCACCAGGGTGGACGGTAGCGCCAAGGTGTCCGGAATTTCGATCAGGCTGGCGATCTGTGTGCCCTGTTTGCTGGCGGCTGGTCCCACCAGGATGCGCACGTCCTCGAAGTCGGCTGCGCTCAAGGGGTGACTTTTAACCTTGGTTTCGACCAGCAGGGCCGCAACAGTCTCGCGGATTTGCGAAAGTCCGCGCTCCAGCAGCGAAATGGTTTTTTGCGTGATGGGGTCGGGGCTGCCGTGGCGTTTGAGTGTGCTGATGGCGTTGAGCATGCCGCCCAGCGGGTTGTTGATTTCGTGCGCGATGCTGGCTGTCAGTCGGCCGACCGCCGCCATGCGCTCGCTCTTGATCATTTCCTTTTCGAACTCGGCCTTGTCCTGCAACTCGGCGAGCATCTTCTTGTAGGCCAGAAACAGCAGTCCGACCTCATCGCGGTAGGGATACAGGGAGGGGTCCAGCGGCATGCGTTGCGCGTTGCCGATGTCGCTGATGCGATCCGTGACCTGTTGCAGCGGACGCATCATGCGCCGCCCCCAATAGGCCGTGACGGGCAGCAAGACTGCCAGCATCAGCAGCGTGATCCAGAGTGCGCGGCTCACGAGCTTTGAGAAGCGCTGCCAGAGCAGGGACTTGTTGTAGGTGACGATCAGGGTGCCCAGGCGCACGCCGTCACTGGCGATCGGAACGGCAACAAAAATGATTCTCTCAATCGGCGCAGTGCGCACAAAGATACCGGCATCCGGCGCCAGCGGCAGCTCTTCGCTCAGGGCCTGGTACTCAGGGCCCAACTGGGCCAGTTCACTGAGCACCGGATGTTCATCCGGGCGTGACGAGACATAAACTTTCTTGTCGCTGTCGATCACGATCAGGCTCTCGTGCAGTGCCGTTTCCGGGTGGGCCGAAAAGGGCAGCGAGACGATCTCAAAAGCGCCCCAGACGTTGTCGTGCAGCATCACGGGGAACAAGGACGGCGCCATGGTGCGCCCGATGTCCTGCGCGTTTTGCAGCAGATCCTGATTCAGGTTGTCCCAGGCCTGCACCACGAATGAGGTGGAGACCGCCACCGCCGACGCTAGAATCAGGCCGCCACCCCAGAGTGGCAGCTTGTAGCGAAGGCTGAGGTCAAACAATCGCATCAGCGTTGGCCAAATGACCTCATCATCTCGGCCACGCGGTCGTAGAGTTTGGGTGAACCCGCGATGAAGCCGCTGAGTTTGAGGCGGGTGAGCAATTGGCGACCGTGCGTGTCGTTCTTCATGTTCATCAACACATCCTGCATCAACAGAAAATCGGCTTCGGGTACATTGCTTTGGGCAACGATCGGTGGAAAGCCGTATTCCTCGCTTTGCCATGCGATGCGGGTCCGGGCTGTCACTTCCGGGCGCACCTTGCTCAGCGCATCCCAGACATAGCTGTCAACCGCTGCCCCCTGGGCCAGCCCTTTGGCAACGGCGTCAATCGCCTTGCGGTGTGACCAGGTAAAAAATGTTCGCTTGAAAATTTCTCCGGGTCCAGGCCACTTTGCTTGATTTCGAAGCGCGGCACCAGATAGCCGGTGTTGGAATGCGGGTCGGCGTAGGCGAAAACACTGCCCTTGAGGTCGTTGACGTTTTGTGTCTTCAGGTCGCGCGCCGGAACAATCAGATAGGAGCGATAAGTCGGCTTGCCTTCGTTGAGGGCCACGGCAACCAAACGCAATTCCTTCTTCAGCATCACGTAGGGGTAATCGCAGATCCAGGCGAAGTCAACCTTTTGCTGTTGCAGCAAGTCCATCGTGTCGCGGTAGCGGTCGCGTTGCACAAACTCGACCGGACGGTTCAGGCGAACTTCCAGATAGTCATGCCACTGCGCGAGCAGGGTGTGCTGATCATGCAGAAAGGCCGGCGTCATGGCAAAGCGGATGGTGCGATCCGGGGCAGCGCCCAGGGCGCAGCAGCACGATGCGCCAAACCAGATGGCGATGAGGGCGAGTCTGAGAAATTTCGACATGCTGTTCTCTGGTTACCAGGCGGTGACATGGGCCGGTTGACAGACGTTTGCCGTTACCAATTGGTAACGCCCCGGTTGATATCCCTTGGTACGTTCTGCCGACACCGATTTGACCGGCTGAAGACTGGCTCAATTTTAACGACCTGGGCGCGCGGTGGCGGCATTGACGCGGTGCGCACAGGGAAAACGGGGCGGGCCGCTGCGTTTGCGTTACCAGGCGGTAACGGGGACAGAAGGTCAGCTGTGATCGCGCAAGGCGTGCCAGGGCTTGTTCGCCTCATGGCGCGAAATTTGCAGGCACAGCGACAGAACCTTCAATCAGGAGAAGCTTATGAAGCTGACAAGACGAATTTTCATCATGGCCTCGGGCATCTCGGCTGGCTCACTGGTCACCGGCTGCGCCATGTTGCCGGCAGCGCCTCTGCACAGCGCGCTGATGCCGCGCAAGGCCAAGCCCAGCAGTGCGGCCGCGGGTGACTGGGTTGCCAGTACCTGTCAGGGTTGCACACAGTGGTGTGCGATCCAGATCTTCGTGCAGGCGGGTCGGGCCACGCGGGTGCGCGGTAATCCACTGTCCAAGACCAACCACGGTTATTGCTGCCCGCGCGGACACATGATTCCGCAGCAAATGTACGACCCGGACCGCATCAAGGTGCCGATGAAGCGGACCAATCCACTCAAAGGGCGTGGCATCGATCCGAAGTTTGTGCCGATCAGCTGGGACGAGGCACTCAACACAGTGGCTGACCGAATGATCGAATTGCGCAAGGCCAAGGAAACGCACAAGCTGGTCTACATGCGCGGTCGCTATTCGTCAACGTCGACGGAACTGCTTTATGGCACCTTGCCCAAGATCTTTGGCACTGGCAACTATTTCTCGCACAGCGCGATCTGCGCCGAAGCCGAAAAAATGGGTCCGGGCCTGACGCAAGGTTTCTTTGGCTACCGTGATTACGATCTGACCAACACCAATTGCCTGGTGCTGTGGGGCACCGATCCGCTGGCATCGAATCGCATGGTGCCCAACATGATGAACCAGTTCCCGGCCATCGTGCAGCGTGGCACCGTGATCGCAGTGGACCCGCGTCTGTCCAATGTTGCCGCCAAGGCGCATGAGTGGCTTCCGGTCAGCCCCGGCACCGACGGCGCGTTGGCAGGTGCCATTGCGCATGTGCTTTTGACAGAAGGCCTGTGGAACCGCGAGTTTGTCGGCGACTTCAAGGACGGCAAGAATCTGTTCGTCGCTGGACAAACGGTTGACCCGGCGGCTTTCGTCGAGAAAGAGACTTACGGACTGGTGAAATGGTGGAACCTCGAACTCAAGGACCGCACGCCGGTCTGGGGTGAAAAGGAGTCGCTGATACCGGCGGCGCAGATCGTGCGCGTGGCCCGTGCCATGGGCAAGGCCGCACCCAAGACCGTCGTCTGGATGGGCCCCGGCGTGGCCATGACGCCGCGCGGTACTTATGCCGCCATGGCAGTTTATGCGCTCAATGGTTTGCTCGGCTCGATCGATGTGGAAGGTGGCGTCTGGCAAAGCCCCAGTGGACCACCGCTGGCGGCTTTCCCCAAGTCTGACGCCTATGTTGATGACATCGCCAAGGCCGGCTCCAAGGGCAAGAAGCTCGACGGCCGTGGCGACAAAGACATGCCAGCAATGATGGGCGCCAAACCGGGCACGGGCGTGGTGACCAACAATGTCGCCAACGGCATGCTCAAGGATCCCGGCGCGACCAAGGTGCTGATCTCGACCTGGTCCAATTTCGCTTTCTCAGCCACCGGCACCCAGCGCTGGGAGAAGGCGCTGGCCCAGGTGCCGTTCTTTGTGCACATGGTGCCCAACGCATCAGAGATGACGCAGTTTGCCGACATCGTCCTGCCGTCCACTTTCAACTCGGCCGAAGGCTGGTCGATCATCACCAACATGGGTAACGGGCATGCCTACGCGTCGATCCAGCAAGGCGCGGTCAAACGCCTGTGGGACGTCAAGCAGGAAGAGACTGAGGTCATGTGGCTGCTGGCTGAAAAGCTCAAGGCCAAGGGCTTTGCCAACCTGTTCGATTACTACTCAAAAGAGTTCAAGGACCCCGAGACCGGCAAGGCCCCTACGACAGCATTGGAGTTCTCGGAAATTGCCGCCAAGATGTCGAGCGCGCCGATCTGGAAAGCCAAGGAGCCGCTCAAGGGCGACGCGCCTATCAACGGCTGGGCTGAGTTCAAGAAGAAGGGCATGTTCAGCGGTCCGAAGTACACCCTCAAGAAGGGCTGGGGCGGCAAGTTCGCGACCGAGACCAAGAAGTTCGAGTTCTACAGCGAGACCTTGAAGAAGGGTTTGCTGGAGCACGCCAAGAAGTATGAAACCACGCCCGACGACATCCTGACGGTGAGTGGCTATGTGGCGCGCGGTGAACTGGCCTTTGTGCCGCATTACGAAACCGTCAAACGCCACGGCAGCGTGGCCGACTATCCGCTGACCTTTATCGACTACAAGTCGCGCCTGAACCGCGAGGGCCGCTCGCAGAACGTACCCTGGTACCACGAGTTCAAGAAGGTTGATCCGGGTGATGTGTCGTGGAGCGACGTCGTCAAGATGAACCCGGTTGACGGTGCCAAACTGGGTCTCAAGAGCGGCGACACGGTGAAGATCACCTCGGTCAGCGGAACGATCTCGTGTCAGCTCAAGCTGTGGGAGGGTGTGCGCCCCGGCACGGTAGCCAAGTGCTATGGCCAGGGCCACTGGGCCTACGGACGGGTGGCTGCCAAAGACTATGCCAAAGCCATACCCAATGGCGGCAACAACAACGAGATTCTGGTTGATGACTACGACCGGCTCAGCGGCGCGACTGCGCGAAACGGTGGCTTCACCGGCGTGCGGATCCAGAAGGCCTGAGCGTCCATAACCAGTTACAGGAGTACTCCATCATGACAAGACTTGGAATGGTCATTGACCTCGCAAAATGCAACGGTTGCGGAACCTGTGCGCTTGCCTGCAAGGCCGAAAACAACACACGGGACCGCGCCGAAGGGCAAAGCTACAACTGGGCCGACTTTCTGATGAAGACAGAAGGCACTTTCCCGAACACCCGGCACTCGGTCATTCCGGTGCTGTGCAACCACTGCTCGGACGCACCCTGCGTCAAGAGTTGCCCCGGCAACCCAACGAAAGCCGGCCCCGGCAATCCGTACAAGGCGCTGTTCAAGACACCCGAAGGCATCACCCTGCACGATCCGGCGCTGTGCGTTGGTTGCGGCAAGTGTCAGGAGGTTTGCCCTTACAGTTCGCCCAAGCTTGATGCGACGAGTCTGGATGGCGCTGGCTATAGCGTGATCAGCCTCAACCCCATGGACGACAACCCGCAGCCACGATGGGCCGACAAAAAATCCATCATTCCCGGCTGCACGGCGTCTGGCGCTGAAGTGGCAGCGTTGGCGGGCGCATTGCCGCCGATGCTCAATGCCTGGAAGGGTGGCGACCTGCAAGCTGTGCGCACGGATGACGTGATCGAGAAGTGCACTTTCTGCTATCACCGCGTGCTCAATGGTTTGAAGCCCGCCTGTGTCGAGGCCTGCCCGGCCAAGGCGCGCATTTTCGGCGATCAGGAAGACCCCAACAGCGAAATCGCACAAGTCCTGAAGAAGGAAAGTTCATTCCGGTTGCAGGAAGACAAGGGCACCAAACCCAATGTGCATTACATCGGGAAATACAGCCCCCGCGCATAATTGGCGCGACGCCACGGGGTTTCGGGGGCCGGCTTGACTGGCCCCTTTTTGTTTCAAGGAGTGACGATGTCGGACTTTGACCCAGATCGGGCGAGCGCCCGAGAGGATTTGTGCCGTTTCCTGGCGGCCTGCTACTACGAGCCCGGGCCCGAGTTTGCCGAGGAAAAGTTGTTCGACTCGATGTTGGCGGCGGCCTCGCGCTTGCACCCCGAACTGGCCGATCACGCCCGCAAACTGGCGCAGGCATTTGCCGCGCAGGATCTGCAGGCCTTGCTGGTGGACTACACCCGGCTCTTTATGGGCCCGATGGAGGCGCTGGCCAAGCCCTATGGCTCATCCTGGCTGAATGCGCCGGCGCCGACTGGGGACAACCCGCCCCCGGCCGTGCTGGAGCTTTACAGCGAGGGTGGTTTTGAGATTGATCCGGAGTTCATGGAGTTGCCTGATCATGTGGCGGTTGAACTGGAATTTCTGTATCTGCTTGTTTTCACGGAGAACCGGGCGGCCAGTGTGGGCGATGCAGACGCGCTGACCGCCACGCAATCGCTGCGACAACGCTTTCTGGCCGAACACCTGGGTGCCTGGATCGGACCGTTTGCGGCAGCACTGGCGGACGGCGCCGGGACTGCCTTTTACCGTGAGCTCGCGCTGCTCACCGAACGCTTTGTGCGGATGGAATCGGGCGCGCCCCTGATCCACTGAGGCTGCCATGAAAATTTTCGGCATCGCCGGCCATTCCGGCATGGGCAAGACCACGCTGCTGGAGCGGCTGGTGCCAACCATCGCAGCGCAGGGTTTGGTGGTCTCGCTGATCAAGCACAGCCACAAGAACATCGATATCGACCGCCCCGGCAAGGACTCGTACCGCCTGCGCGAATCGGGCTGCAAGGAGGTGCTACTGATGGGCAATGACCGCTGGGCCCTGATGCATGAACTGCGTGGTGCAGATGAGCCTTCGCTGGACTATCTGCTGGACCGCATGCAGCACTGTGATCTGGTTCTGATTGAAGGCTTCAAACACGGCAACTTTCCCAAGCTTGAGGTCTGGCGCGCGTCGGTGGGCGCGCAAAGCCTGTGGCCGGACTGGCCGGGCATCATGGCTATTGCCAGTGACACGCCACCGACAGCGGTCGTGGAGCACAGCGTGACGCCGGGGCTGGCGCATCTGGATTTGGCCGATACTGCAGCCATTGCGACTTTTGTGCTGGCTCACGCGGTTGAGCGCTGAGGGTCGCTTGCACCCGAGGAACGCTTGATGGACGCTGCTGTTGAACCCGACTTGCCGGAATTTGCCAAGACCCTGATTCACTCGCGCCGCAACGTCTCGCCACGGCGCTTGATCGCACCTGGGCCATCGGCCGAGCAGTTGCAGGACATTCTGGGCGCCGCTGCCGCCGCGCCGGATCACGGGCAGTTGCTGCCCTGGCGCTTTGTGGTGGTGCCCATCGCGCAGCGCGAGCGCTTGGCCGAGGTCTTCGGGTTGGCCTTGCAGGATCGCGACCCGCAGGCAACGCCGGCGCAGGTTGAGAGCGCACGCGAGAAAGCCTACCGCGCCCCGTTTCTGATGCTGGCCATTGCCCGACTCGCAGACCATCCGGTGCCACCGGGCGCCGCGCCAGAACGTGACGCCCAGCATCCGCCGGCCATCGACGTCGAGGTCAACGACGCCGAGCGCTTGGTGTCGCTGGGCTGCGCGATTCAGAACGTGCTGCTCAGTGCTCACGCCGCCGGCTTTGGCACCGGCGTGACCAGCGGCCAGGCTTTGGTGTCAGCGCCGTTGCGCGCCTTGTTCAACTTGCAGGAGCGCGAGCAAGCGGTTTGCTGCATCAACATCGGCAGCGTGACAAAAAGCAAGCCCTCGCCGGTGCGGCCGCAGCTGATGGATTACGTTACCGAGTTGGGTTGATGGGCGCGTCCACCTGCACCAGACAATCGTAGAAGGTCGGGGCTTGGCCGATGTCGGTCAGGGCCTGGCTGGTGAGTTGATTCACGTTGTGGCCGTCGAGACCGAGCTTGCGCCACCAGACACCGAGGCCATTGACGACGCCGGGTCGGGCACGTTGGCTGATTTTGAGTTTGCAGCGGTAGCTGCCGCGTGCATTGAAAACGCGCACCACGGCACCGTTAGTCAGGCCGCGCGTTGCGGCATCGGCCGCATGCATCTCGAGCAGTGGCTCGTCTTCCATGTCGCGCAGACTCTTGACGTTGACGAAGGTCGAGTTCAGGAAGTTGCGCGCTGGCGGCGAGATCATGGCCAGCGGGAACTCGGTCGATGAATTGAAGACTTCGTAGTTGGGCACATGGTCGGGCAGACCATCCATGCCCTGCGCTGCCAGGCGCGCGCTGAAGAATTCGCATTTGCCTGAGGGTGTCGGGAAATTGCCTTGCGCAAAAGGCGCCTGCGGTGTTGCCAGTGTGGCAAAGCCCTTGCTCAGAAGTTCATCGAAGTTGACGGCATCGCCATAGGCCATGCGGCACAGGGCCTGGTCGTCGTCGCCAAAGCAGGGCTCATCGAAGCCCATCTTCTGCGCCAGCTCGCGAAAGATTTGGGTATTGGGTTTGGTTTCGCCCTGCGGCGCGATCGCCGGGCGATTGAGCAGCACGTCGGTGTGGCCGTAGCTCATGTGAACGTCCCAGTGTTCGAGCTGCGTGGTGGCGGGCAGGATGTAGTCGGCGTAGTCGGCCGTGTCAGTCTGGAAGTGCTCCAGCACGACAGTGAACAGGTCTTCGCGCGCAAAGCCCTGCACAACACGGGCCGAATCTGGCGCGATTGCCACCGGGTTGCTGTTGTAGACGATCAGTGCCTGGACCGCCGGCCCGAAGGTCGCGCTGCCCAGGCGCAGCAGGTCGTTGCCGATGGTGCTCATGTTGAGCGTGCGCGGCGTGCGGCTGCCCAACTGGTCAGGCCGTTGCAGCGCGGCGCGGTTGATGGGGAAGTTGCTCGAACTCGACAGCAGCATGCCGCCAGCGCGCTGGCGCCAGGCGCCGATCAGCGCCGGCAAGCTGGCAATCAGGCGCACCGCGTTGCCGCCGCCGTGCACGCGCTGCATGCCGTAGTTCAGGCGGATGGCAGCCGGTGCGCCACTGGCGACGCTGGCACCATAGTCGCGTGCCAGTGACTGGATTTGTTCGGGCGTGATGCCGCACACGGCAGCGGCGCGTTCCGGCGACCACTTCAGTGCGCGTTCGCGCAGCAGGTCCCAGCCCAGCGTGTACTGCGCCAGGTAGTCGTGATCCAGCCAGTCGTGCGCAATCAGCTCGTGCATCAGGGCGAGCGCGAGCGCGCCGTCGCTGCCCGGCAGCAGTGCGATGTGTTCGTGGCATTTGTCGGCGGTTTCGCTCTTGCGCGGATCGATGCAGATCAGCTTGGCGCCGGCGCGCTTGGCCTGCTGCGCGTAGTGCCAGAAGTGCAGGTTGCTGGTGATGGAGTTGCTGCCCCAGATCATGATCAGTTTCGATTCGGCAAAGAATTCAACGCGCATGCCAAGCTTGCCGCCCAGCGTCTGTGTCAGCGCTTCGGCGCCGGCGCTGGCGCAGATGGTGCGATCGAGCAGGGAAGCGCCCAACTTGTGAAAGAAGCGCGCTGCCATGCTCTCGCTTTGCACCAGACCCATGGTGCCGCCGTAGCTGTAGGGCAGGATGGCCTGCGCTGCGTCCGGTCCCGACGCGGCGATCACCTGCAGACGGGTTGCGATGTCGGTCAGCGCGGCATCCCAGCTGACGCGCTCGAACTGGCCCGAGCCCTTGGGCCCGATCCGTTTCATGGGATGCAGGATGCGCTCGGGGTGGTAAGTGCGCTCGGGGTAGCGCGAGACCTTGGTGCACAGGGCGCCATCGGTATGCGGATGGGCCGGGTTACCCTGCACCTTGATCGCAATGCCGCCAGCCACCGTGGTCAGCAGCGAGCAGGTGTCAGGGCAGTCATGCGGGCAGGCGCCCAGGACCTGGGTTGGGGGGGTGACGATCGGGGCGGTTGGGTTCATGGCATTGGCGCGTGGGAGGTGAGTGCATTTTGAACCAATAGCGCATGCGGCGCAGGGTTTGTCGTATGGATGGCTACACCTTTTCTTGCTTGGCGATAGACTTGTCCCATTAGGAGTACCCATGAAAGTCATTGATTCCATCGTCACGCAAGCGGCAGGTATTGCCGCCATCCGCCGCGATATTCACGCCCATCCTGAGCTCTGCTTTGAAGAGGTCCGCACGGCCGATTTGGTGGCGCAAAAGCTGACGGAGTGGGGCATCCCGATTCATCGTGGTATGGGCACGACCGGCGTGGTTGGCATCGTCAAGAATGGCACGTCTGTACGCGCCGTCGGCCTGCGCGCCGACATGGACGCGCTGCCGATGCAGGAGTTCAACACCTTCGGTCATGCCAGCAAACAGCCCGGCAAGATGCACGCCTGTGGCCACGATGGTCACACGGCCATGCTGCTGGCGGCGGCGCAACATTTGGCGAAGAACCGCAATTTTGATGGCACGGTGTACCTGATATTCCAGCCGGCCGAAGAGGGCGGTGGCGGTGCGCGCGAAATGATCAAGGATGGCCTGTTTGAGAAGTTTCCGATGGACGCGGTGTTCGGTATGCACAACTGGCCGGGCTTTGAGCTCGGCAAGTTTGCCGTTGCGCCAGGGCCGGTGATGGCGTCGAGCAATGAGTTCAGAATCACGATCCATGGCCGCGGCGGCCACGCCGCCATGCCGCACACCGGGCTTGACCCGGTGCCGGTGGCGTGCCAGATTGTGCAGGCGTTTCAGACCATCATCAGCCGCAACAAAAAGCCGATCGATGCCGGCGTGATTTCGGTCACCATGATCCACGCCGGCGAGGCCACCAATGTGATCCCGGACCACGCCGAACTGCGCGGCACGGTGCGCACCTTTTCGCTCGAAGTACTGGACCTGATCGAGCAGCGCATGAAGCAGATTGCCGAGCACACCTGCGCCGCTTTTGAGATGCGCTGCGAGTTCGAATTTGTACGCAACTACCCGCCCACCATCAACAGCGTGGCCGAGGCCGAGTTTGCGCGCAAGGTGATGACGAGCATCGTTGGTGCCGACAACGTGTTGCCGCAGGAACCGGTCATGGGTGCGGAAGATTTCTCCTACATGCTGCTGGCCAAGCCCGGCTGCTATTGCTTCATCGCCAACGGCGACGGCGCGCACCGCGAAAGCGGGCATGGCGAAGGTCCTTGCATGCTGCACAACCCCAGTTACGACTTCAACGACGACATGATTCCGCTGGGCGCAACCTACTGGGTTCGGCTCGCTGAAGAGTGGCTCAAGACCACCACCTGAGCGCAGGCGTCAGCGCCGACTGAGCGGGCCAAAAATATCCTCCCGGGCGGACTTGCTGATCGCCACAGTGGCCGGGTGTGTGAGGTGGCGGTCGGTCGTGATCGCATAGGTTTGTTCAAGAACGGAATCGATGCGGCCGATGGCGATGACCTTGTGCTGCTCGCAAACCTGTTTGATGATGGCGGTGGGCGCAGCAAACAGGCCGGTGCCGGCTTCGCCGAATGCGTTCATCAGGGCGCTGTCATCAAATTCACCGACGATGTCTGGAGCCAGGTTGTTGGCTTCAAACCAGCTGATCAGTTTCGGTCTGACGGCTGCATCCTCGCCTGGCAGCAGAAATGCGGTGCTGTTCAGATTCACAGGGAAACGGCCTTTGAGTTGCTTGATCAGGCTGGCCGTTCCGACCACCGTCAAACCACTTTCACCGAGCAGATGGCTGTAACCCCGAACGTTCAGATTGGCCGGCATCGGTCGGTCTGCAATGATCATGTCAAGTTGATGAATTGCCAATTCGGCCAACAGGGAAGTCAGGCGACCTTCGCGGCACACCAGGCGTAAGGGCTCGCCTTGTTTGAGCGCTGGCTCCACCAGCCGGTAGGCAATCGACTTTGAAACCGAATCGGCGATGCCAACCCGGAATGGCAGCGATCTTTGCGCCTTCTGATCGTGCAGCACCTCGACCAGTTCGTCACCAATCGAAAATATCTTCTCGGCGTAACTCAGGATGCGCCGCCCGGCATCGGTCAGTTCCCGGTTGCGTCCGGCGCGTCGGAACAGTTCCACGCCGAGCTGCTTCTCAAATTCGCTCAACTGGCCGCTGATGGATTGCGGCGTCAGGCACAACTGATCGGCTGCGCGTGCGATGCTGCCGGTTTTGCCAACCATCCAGAAATACCGCAGGTGCTTGAAGTTGAGTGCGGGCATGGGTGTCCTTGTCAGGGTCTGGTGTGCCAGGGCAAGTCAGGGTTGCAATCTCAGACTTGATGCATCGAGATTGTCGATGTGTAAGACCATTTTATTCGACTTGTTAGATGTGTCTGTGCGTCCTAGTATCAGTCGCGGCTTGGCTCTTTTTGCATTCAACAAGGAGTTCTTCATCATGAAAAAGGTATTGCTCCCGATCGATGGCTCGGCATGTGCGTTGCGTGGCGTCGCCTTGGTTATTTCCAAACGGTCCCACTACGCCAGACCGGATGACCTCGATATTCACCTGGTCAATGTTCAGGCGCCTTTTTCGCACGATGTGAGCCGCTTTTCCAGTCATGAGCAGATGCTGGAATTTCACCGTGAAGAGAGTCAGAAACTGATGCGGGATGCCTGTGCGCTGCTGGACGCCGCGGGTGCCAAGTACACATGTCACTGCGAAGTTGGCAAGGTGGCCGAAACGATTATTGCTCTGGCCGATTCCCTGCAAAGCGAGCAAATCGTCATGGGCACCCACGGTCGCGGGGCGTTGTCTGAACTGTTGATGGGGTCCATCACCCTGAAGGTCGTTCATCTGTCGAAGATCCCCGTTCTGCTGGTGAAGTAGTGGTCCTCACGTCCCCGGGAGTTTGATATGCATGACAAGCAAGCCCACGGCAAACCGATCGAAGAACTGCTGAGTGACTTGGAGACGCACCTTGAGCGCGGCTTGACTCAGGCGCAGGCGCAGGAGCGGCTGACAAAATTTGGCGCCAATGAACTGACCGAGCGGCCGCGACCGGGCTTTCTGAGTTTGCTGTGGGACCAGTTCAAGAATTTTCTGGTGATCATCCTGATCATTGCCGCCGTGGTGTCACTGGCGCTTGGTGAGTACGTCGACTCGGTCGCCATTCTGTTTATCGTGCTGCTCAACGCCGTGGTGGGTGTGATTCAGGAGTCCAAGGCAGAGCAGGCGCTGGCGGCGCTGCAGAAGATGGCCGCGCCGCAGGCGCAGGTCATCCGCGATGGCCAGCAACTGACGATTCCCGGGCGCGAGATCGTGGCGGGCGACATCATCCTGCTGGAGGCCGGGAACTATGTGCCAGCGGATTTGCGCCTGGTCGAGAGCGTCAATCTGAAGATCGAAGAGGCGTCTCTGACGGGTGAGTCGCAGCCGGTCGAGAAGCACGCCGGTGTGGTGCTGGACAAGGAAATACCACTTGGCGATCGCAAGAACACCGCCTTCATGGGGACGCTGATCACCTATGGACGCGGCAAGGGGATCGTGACCGGAACCGGCATGAATACACAGATCGGTTTGATCGCTGAAATGATCCAGTCCTTTGAGGCCGAAGACACACCGTTGCAGAAGAAACTTGAGCACCTGGGCAAGGTTCTTGGCACCGCGTGTCTGCTCATTTGCGCACTGGTTTTCATCTATGGTCTGTTTCGCGACACGCACCTTGGCAGTGCCCTCAATGGCGGCTTTCTTGACTATTTGAAGACCGAGAAGAAGGACATCGTCAATTTATTCATGACGGCGGTCAGTCTGGCCATCGCTGCGGTGCCCGAAGGTCTGCCAGCAATCGTCACCATCTGCCTTGCATTGGGCATGCAGCGCATGATCAAGCACAACGCGCTGATCCGCAAACTTCCGGCGGTTGAAACGCTGGGCTGCGCAACCGTGATCTGCACGGACAAGACAGGCACTTTGACGCAGAACCAGATGACGGTGGTTCAGGGCTGGGCCGATGGCAAGCGCTTTCGCGTGACGGGCGAGGGCTACAGCCCGAGCGGTGAGTTCTTTATCGGTGCCGAGCCCTTTGTTCCGCACACTGACCCTGACGCCACCCTTTTGTTGCTGGGCGCATTGGTCTGCAACGATGCAAAACTTGAGGAAAAGTGCGACGAGACCGGCAAGGTTTCCTGGCAGATCATCGGCGACCCGACTGAGGGCGCCATGGTGGTTGCCGCCGCCAAAGGCGGCTACCGGCGCGATGAAATGGCGCTGGCGTTGCCCCGGGTGCAGGAGATCCCCTTTGATTCGGATCGCAAACGCATGTCGACCGTGCACCGGGTCGAGGGTGAACAGGTTCAGGCGCTGGTGGCGGGCCTGGGTGTTGCGCCACACATGCTGTTTGTCAAAGGCGCACCCGATGTCATTCTCGATCTGTGCGATCAAAGCGTGCAGGGCGGCAGATGCGTTGGCCTGACACCTCAAATGCGCCAGGAGATTCTGGCGCATAACCACGACATGGCTGGCGACGCCTTGCGCGTGCTGGCCGTGGCGTGCCGGCCTCTGGCGCAATTGCCATCCAGCCTGGAGCCGCAAGCGCTTGAGAAGGAACTCGTTTTCGTCGGCTTGCTCGGCATGATCGACCCGCCGCGACCCGAGGTGATCGCGGCACTGAAAGTGGCGCGCGATGCCGGGCTCAAGAGCATCATGGTGACGGGTGACTACAAGGACACGGCACAGGCCATTGCCCGCGACATCGGGCTGTTGACTGCAGGCGGTCTGGTGCTGACCGGGCCCGAGATTGAAAAGCTCAGCGATGCAGAGCTGGCGAGCCGGGTTGATCAGCTTGATGTGTGCTGTCGCGTATCGCCGCAGCACAAGACGCGCATTGTCGATGCACTGAAGTCGCGTGGGCATGTGGTCGCCATGACGGGCGATGGGGTCAACGATGCACCGGCGCTGAAGCGGGCCAATATCGGTGTTGCCATGGGCGTCGTTGGCTCCGATGTGGCCAAGCAGACAGCGGACATGATCCTCACCGATGACAACTTTGCCAGCATTGTTGCGGCCATTGAGCAGGGGCGGATCATCTACTCCAATATCCGCAAGTTTGTGTACTTTCTGCTGGCTTGCAATGTGGGAGAAATCCTGATCATCTTTGGCTCGATGCTGGTCGGCCTGCCCATCCCTCTGCGCCCGGTTCAACTGCTGTGGCTCAACCTGGTCAGCGACGGCGCGCCGGCGCTTGCGCTCGGGCTGGAAAAAGGCGATCCCGACATCATGAAATACCCGCCGCGCTCGCCACAGGAGCCGGTCATCAACCGCGACATGGCGATTGGCATTGGCGTGATCGGACTGGTCGACGCGCTGGCGGTTCTGGGTGTCTTCTTTCTGGCCCTGCAACGCTATCCCGGGGAACTGATGGCAGCGCAGACCATTGCTTTTGTGACCCTGTGCAGTTCGGAACTGATTCGCGCATTCACCGCCCGGTCCGAGCACCACAGCATTTTTACGATTGGCGTGTTCTCCAATCGCGCAATGGTATGGGCTGTGGGCGTGTCGTTCCTGCTGGTTCTGCTGGTGGTCTACGTGCCTTTCCTGCAACCTTTCTTCGACACCGTGCCGCTCACCCCGGGGGACTGGCTCTTCATGGCGCCGTTCTTCTTTGCCTCACCCATGGCAATGGAGTTGTTAAAGGTTTACTTCCGCAGCACAAGGCCAAGAGTTACCTAGGCTGGGCGGTGCACTCGGGTCAGTTCGGACCTGCCGAGGCAAAGCGGCGCTCGGCCATCGCCAGCAGGCCATCGAAGATCAGGTTGTCCACCAGTTCAAATTGCACTGACATGCTGGGTGCCATCTTCCAGCCCGCGCCGCCCGCCATGATGCATTTGGGCTCAGCGCCGCAGTGCTTGCGCACGTGCTGCACCATGCGCTCGACCGCGCCTGCAATGGCATAGGTGCCGCCGCTGGTGAGGGCGTCGCTGGTGTTGGTCGGGAACTCGCACACATCGCCCGTTGGCACGCGCAGTCCGGCGGTGCCAGACTCAAGCGCGCGCAGCATGATGCCGTGGCCAGGAAGGATCAGGCCGCCCAGGAATTTGCCGCTGGCATCGATGGCGTCCACGGTGACGGCGGTACCGACCATCACGACCACCATGGGTCGCGCTGGACCCTGGGCCAGTGCGCAGTGCCAGGCGCCGATCATCGCCACCCAGCGATCAGCGCCCAGGCGTGTCGGGAAGTCGTAGCCGTTTGTGATACCGGCTTCGCCAGCATTGGGTACGACCCACTGTGCCGGCACATCCCAGATTTCCATCTGTTCCTCAACGCGCCGGCGCACTGCGTCGCCGGCGACAACGCAGCCCAGCATCTGCGTCGGTGGCGCCAGCGTGGCCCAGCCGTCTTCGGCCAGTTTTTCAATGTTGTCAAGAAACTCGACACCTTGGGCCAACACGGCGGCATTGCGGTGTGGGGATTGGTACAGCGCCCATTTCAGACGGGTATTGCCGACGTCGATTGCGAGAAGACTCATGCCCGCATTATCACGAAGAATAGGTTCAATTTTGACGCCAGGGCAGGTCTCGGTAGCGCCAACCGCCTTTGTGCCCACGCTGTCCATTCTCATCGGCATCGCCTTCGAAGCCTTCCAGAACGTTGTAGGCCTCCAGCCCGAGTTCGGTGGCGCGCCGCGCAGCGGCGATTGAACGCACGCCGCTGCGGCACAGCAGCAGCACCTTGTGGTCCGGCGGTA
Source organism: uncultured beta proteobacterium (assembly GCA_903896425.1). GTDB lineage: Bacteria > Pseudomonadota > Gammaproteobacteria > Burkholderiales > Burkholderiaceae_C > Rhodoferax. The sequence goes on from CAITXW010000472.1 coordinate 17,829, forward strand.
CGGCGCCCATCAGTGCCTGGTCGAAGCCGCTGTTCATGGCCATGCCTGGCCATTGCTTCCACGCCACGGCAAGCGCGCCGGGCACATAGCCAACCCATTCACGCTCTGCATCCGAACGAATATCGACCAGCACAGCGTCGCCGCGCTGCCACCAGTCAAATGCCTGTTGCGGTGAGACGTCGCCCGCGTAACCCTGTGCCATGGCTAGACGATCTTCACGCTCAGATTGGGCAGTCCGTCGATGTGCATCTCGATCACATTGCCGACCACCACCGGCCCAACGTTCTCGGGCGTGCCCGAGTAGATGATGTCGCCAGGGAAGAGTTCGAAGGCCTCCGACAGTTTCACGATCTGCTCCGCCACTGACCACATCATCTGGTTCAGGTTGGCGCTTTGCTTGGTCTGGCCATTGACCTTGAGCCAGATCGCACCTTGCGTGAAGTGCCCGGTCTGCGCCACTTTGTGAATGGCGCCGATGGGCGCGGACCGGTCAAAGCTCTTGCCGATTTCCCACGGTTTTTTCTCGTCACCCATGGCGCGCTGCAAATCGCGTCGTGTCATGTCCAGCCCGAGTGTGTAACCGTAGACATGCGACAGCGCCTGCTCCAGGGTGATGCGGCGACCGCCTTTGCCGATGGCGGCGACCAGCTCAGCCTCGTAGTGGTAGTTCTTGGTCAGTGTCGGGTAGGGGTGATCGGCAACCGTGCCGGCGGCGACATACTGGATGGCATCGGTCGGTTTTTGAAAGAAGAAGGGTGGCTCACGCGTCGGGTCGGAACCCATTTCGCGTGCGTGCGCCGCGTAGTTGCGACCAATGCAGTAGATGCGGCGCACCGGAAATAATTCGTCCGAGCCAATGATCGGGATGTAGGTCGCCGCAACGGCAAACGGTGTCTTGGCCTGTTGCTGCGCGACACCGGGCGTGGCGCAACCGAGCAGGGCGCCGGTGCCGAGCAGGGCTGAGTTTTGAAAGAATTTCCGACGCGCGAGGGTCATGTTGTGTCTCCAGGATGTTGTCGCTGACGCGACAGTGGCTGTGGTTTCGCCATCATGGCGAAGCTTGCGTTCGGATGGCAGTTTAATGCCGGGCGATGATTGGCGTTGGACGGTGTCACGGCAATTGAAAAGTATTTGTGGTTCTTGCGATTTGCGTATTCTGCGCGTTAAGGGTATTCACTGAGCGATGTGGACGTTGATCGTTTCACAATGTCGCACGGATCGGCCATTGGCCGTCTTTAAGACAACATAACTACCAGGAGACACGCATGAAGTTTGTGCGAAAAATTGCATTTGGTTCTATCGCTTTGGCTGTGGCGGCCATGAGCTTCGCTGCGGACAATATCAAGATCGGATTGCAAGGTCCGTTGACGGGTGGTTCGAGCCCGATGGGGGTTTCCATGCGCGATGGCGCCAAACTGGCCGTCACAGAAATCAATGCCAAGGGCGGCCTTTTGGGTCGCAAGATTGAAATGATTGAACGCGATGACGAGGCCAAGAATGAGCGTGGCGTTCAGATCGCGCAGGAACTGATCAACAAGGAAAAAGTGGTGGCCACCATCGGCTACATCAATTCGGGCGTGGCCCTGGCTTCGCAGCGCTTTTACCAGGAAGCCAAGATACCGGTCATGAACAATGTGGCTACGGCCACCGCAATTACGAAGCAGTTTGCTGATCAGCCCGAAAACTATGTTTTTCGTAATTCAGCCAATGACACGATTCAGTCCGCCATGATTGTTCAGGAACTCGTTGATCGGCGCAAATTCACCAAGGTCGCGATCCTGGCGGATTCGACCAACTACGGCCAACTCGGTCGTGAAGATCTGGAGAAAGCGCTTGCCGCCAAGGGTATTACGGCCGTTGCAGTTGAAAAGTACAACATCAAGGACGTGGACATGACGCCTCAGTTGCTCAAGTCCAAGGAAGCTGGTGCGCAAGTGGTCATTACCTACGGTATCGGTCCGGAACTGGCGCAAATTGCCAACGGCATGATCAAGCTCGGGTGGAAGGTTCCGATGATGGGGTCATGGACACTGTCGATGGGTAACTTTATCGACAACGCAGGCGCCAATTCGGTTGGTGCCACGATGCCGCAAACCTTCATCCAGGAGCCCAACACGCCCAAGCGCAAGAGCTTTATTGAAGCCTATCAAAAGGCCTACAAAGTCACGCGCATTTCATCTCCAGTCTCTGCCGCTCAGGGCTACGATTCTGTCTATCTGCTGGCCGCA
>CAITXW010000473.1 GCA_903896425.1 uncultured beta proteobacterium
CAACCAATCGGGCTGCGAATCAGTTGCACTTTGACTGTTTGTTGTGTTGTCATTTTCAAGACTCCCGCTTATACAAAGAGTTCTTCAATCGTCTTACCGCGCTTGGCAGCAATTTCAGACGGTGTACGGTCATGCGACAGCGCATTGAGCGTGGCGCGAACCATGTTGTACGGATTGGTTGAACCGTGGCTCTTGGCCACGATATCGGTAACACCGAGAACCTCAAAAACGGCGCGCATCGGACCACCGGCAATAATGCCGGTACCTTTGGGCGCGGGTGCCATCATGACTGCGGCAGCACCGTGTTGACCCATCACTGTGTGGTGAATCGAGCCATTCTTGAGTGTCATCTTGGTCATGTTGCGGCGCGCTTCTTCCATCGCTTTTTGCACGGCCGCCGGCACTTCTTTGGATTTGCCTTTACCCATGCCGACGCTGCCATCGCCATCACCGACCACGGTCAATGCGGCAAAACCAAGAATGCGGCCGCCTTTGACCACCTTGGTAACGCGATTGATCGCGATCATTTTTTCACGCAGACCATCTTCAGGCCCGACGGCCTTACCCTGCATTTTTGCTTGAACTTTAGCCACTTTTATTTCCGATCTGCTTAAAACTGCAAGCCAGCTTCACGTGCCGCATCTGCCAACGCCTTAACGCGGCCGTGGTACGCAAAACCAGCACGATCAAAGGCAACTTTTTCAACACCCAGCGCCTTGGCTTTTTCCGCCACACGCTTGCCAACCACTTGAGCAGCGGCAACGTTGCCACCTCTGCCTGAAGCACCCAAGGCCTTGCGCACTTCGGCTTCTGCGGTTGAAGCAGTGGTCAAAACCTTGCAACCATCGCCCGAAATGACGCTGGCATAAATATGCAGGTTGGTCCGGTTGACCGTCAACCGGGCGGCACCTTGGGTGGCGATCCGGATGCGGGTCTGACGAGCACGGCGAAGACGCTGTTCTTTTTTGGTCAACATGGTACAGCTCCTTATTTCTTCTTGGTTTCTTTGATAGTGATTTTTTCGTCCGAGTAACGGATACCCTTGCCTTTGTAGGGCTCAGGTGGACGAATCAAACGAATCTCGGCAGCCACCTGACCAACGCGTTGGCGATCAGCCCCCTTGATCACAATTTCTGTGGGTGTGGGGGTGGTCACCGTGATGCCGGCGGGCATGTCTTTATCAACCGGATGGGAATACCCAACCGTCAAATTCAACTTGGTGCCTTGCGCCTGGGCTTTGAAACCGACGCCAACCAGATTGAGCTTTTTCTCAAAACCCTTGGTCACGCCAATCACCATGTTATTAACCAATTGACGCATCGTGCCACTCATGGCATCCGCTTGGCGAGAATCGTTGGCAGGGACAAAACTCAGCTTGCCAGCGTCACTGGTAATCTTGACCAAGGCATTTTGTGTCAAATACAAAACGCTTGCAGCGCCTTTGACACTGATCTGGTCTTCTTTGATCGACACGTCCACGCCAGCCGGGATGGCGACGGGCATTTTTCCAATACGGGACATTTTCAGTTTCTCCTCAATGTCACGCTTTAGGCGACGTAGCAGAGCACTTCACCACCGATGCCGGTAGCGCGCGCTTTGCGATCAGTCATGACGCCCTTGGATGTAGTGACAATCGCCACACCCAGGCCGTTTTGAACTTGGGGAATGGCATCACTGCCACGGTACACACGCAGGCCAGGGCGACTGACGCGCTCGATGCGCTCAATCACCGGTCGGCCGGCGTAATATTTCAAGGCGATTTGAAGCTCGGACTTGCCGCCTTCTG